>JAHEKO010000213.1:2680-6716 GCA_024638355.1 Acidobacteriota bacterium | reverse complement strand
CGCCATGATCTGCTCCGAGTGCCGGATCCAGATCGAGGCGGAGCGCGAGCCGCAGGGCTCGGGCATGGGCCGGTTTTCGAAGGCGATCGCATTCGGCCTGGTCGGCGGAGCGATCGGCGCCGGCATCTACTTCGGCCTCTTGAAGCTCACGGGCTACGAGGTCGGGCTGGTGGCGATCGCGGTCGGCTTCCTGGCCGGGACCGGCGTGCGCATCGGTGCCGCGGCGCGCGGCGGCTGGCTCTACCAGCTGCTGGCGGTCGGCATCACCTACGCCGCCATCGTCGGCACCTACGTGCCGTTCATCGTCGAGGAGATCGACAACTCGCTCACCAGCGACGCGATGGCGCTGAGCGAGGGCTTCGAGGTGCCGAGGGTCGCGATCAAGGCCGACCACTCGGTGTGGCTCGACGGCTCGCGCGTCTCGACCGACGAGCTGCGCGCCCGGCTCGCGGCGGTCGAGGAGGGCACGCCCGCGGTCTGGTACTACCGCGAGGACTTCGATTCCGCGGCGCCTCCGCCGGTGGCCGACGAGGTCGCGCTGGCCATCGAAGAGCTCAACATGGAGCGCATCAACTTCCACGACGCGGACTTCACCGAACCGCTCGGCCTGGCCGACGGGATGGCCGGCGCCGACACCTCGGCCAAGCTGCTGGCGGCCGGGTTCATCTTCTTCCTGGCCGCGGCCTCGCCCTTCTTCGCGGTGACCGAGAACCTGATGGGCCTGGCGATCATCGGCGTCGCGCTGTACACCGCCTGGTCGGTCAACAAGCGCGAGAAGCTCGAGCTCGAAGGGCCGCTGGAGCTGACCGACCCGGTCGCTTCGTGAGCCGCCGGCGGGCCTAACCGGCGGGACAGGCGCTCGAGAGAGCCGAGCGGCTCGGCCCTCCCCATCCCGGCAGGCGGCTGGTGCGACCCACCCGAGGGGCCGTGGTGGCGTGTCGGGGCGAGGCGTAGCCTATTCGTAAACCCGATCCCGCGACGCTAGCGGCGGACCGTTTCGAGTCGAACGGGACTTGCGGCGTGCAGGCCGAAGACCCGGCGCGGCCCGGTTCCTACGGGCCATGGAGGCAGCTATGGGCGAAACAGGCGAGTTCAAGGTCAACTTCTTCATCAGCCACAAATCCGAGTACAAGCAGGCGGCTCGCGGGCTGAAGGACATTCTCGAGCTGTGGGGCGGCCGCGACGTCAACGTGTTCCTCTCCGAGGACATCGCCGCCGGATCCGACTGGTACGAGTGGATCACGAGTCGCCTGCGAGACTCGAACGTGCTTCTCCTCATGTTCACGGAGGAGGCGCTGAGCTGGGACTGGCCGCTCTACGAGGCGGGCCTCTTCACGCGGCTCGGGGGCGACGACCATCGCAAGGTGGTCTGTCTCCACCACCCGGACATCGACCCGCCGAAGCCTCTCAAGCATCTCCAGACCGTTCCCGCGAAGCAGGAAGAGATGGAGGGGTTCCTCAGGTCCTTGTTCGGCACCACCGAGATCACGGCATTGGCGGAGCCGATCAACTCGAAGTTCGCCAACAACAAGGGGGAGGTCGAGGAGGCGGCCGAGCAGATCTGCGGCTACTTCGTGCCGCACAGCGTGATCAAGAGACACTACTGCCGCTTCCTCGACATCAAGATCCGCGAACCGCAGGCGATCTCGCCGACCGAGATCCCGGAAGACGCGAAGATCGTCTCCAACTCGCGCACCCTCGCCGCCTTCGGATTGGCGGGCGACGACACGACGTGGGGCGCCCTGGAGAAGAAGGTGCGCTCGTGCGAAGACAGCGGCTGGCTCGACGCGCTCAAGCAGACGGTCTACGACACGAAGGAGGGCGGCCTGCCGGCGACCGTGCTTCCCACCTTCAAGGGCTGGGGCAACCACGCGATCCTGCGGCCCGAGGTCTGGCGGAGCGACGGTGTCTCGGACGGCTCACTCGTCGTCCACGTGCTCTTCGTGGAGGAGCTCGAGGGACCGCTCCCGGACATGCCGGAAGACGTGAAGGCCCTGGCCACCAACCTGAAGTTCGCGTTCCGTTTCCGCTGGGAGGTGCTCGACAAGTTCGCCCACCCCGGTCTGACCGAGCGCGACGTCGACGCTCTCGAAGCCACCATGATGCGGATCGAGAAGGAAGCGCAGATGCGCGGGATGGTCGACCCGGAGGTCATGATCCGGCAGTTCAGCCGTGCCGACGCCGAACGCGTCAGGTCGATGCTCGAGCTGTGGTACGGCTTGCGCAACCCCGAGGGGACCGGCGAGCTGGACATCGCTCTGAAAGAGAAGGACCCGGAAAAGGTTACCCGGCTCCTCACCGGCCTGTTGCCGCTCAACCGGGAGTACGTCGAGCTGGTGGCCAGGCGCTTCGCCGACGCGATGGCCGAGCCGGTCGCGGCCTGATCGACGAGCTCAGCGGCGCGCCGCGGCCTTGAGCATGTTGCGGCGCAGGATCGCCGAGGCGGTCAGGTAGCCGCCTGCCAGCGCTCCGGCGACGCCGGCGGTCACTACGTCCTGGCCGGTCAGGTAGAGGCCGCGGATCGGCGTGCGCGGCTTGAGAAAGCGTCGCTCGAAGCGCTCGCTGGTGTGGTCGAGGCCGTAGAGCTCGCCGCGCGCGTAGTTGGCGTAGTGCCGGGTGGAGAGCGGGGTCGAGACCTCGTGGTGGTCGATCTGGTCGACGACGCCGGGCAGCCGGGGCTCGAGGCGCTCGAACATCCGGCGGGCCAGGTCGTTCTTCATACGGTCGTACTCGTCGCCCCGGCGCTTGACCGGATCGTCGGCCCAATGGGCGAAGCGCTCGTAGGGCGCCATGGTGATCAGCTCGATGGTCGAGCGCCCCGGGTAGCGCGCCTCGAACGTCGGGTCCTTGGCGGACGGGAAGGAGACGTAGACGACCGGCAGCGGCGCCTCGGGATCGTTCTCGTAGCGCTCGACCGCGGCGTCGTGATCGTTGCCCGGGTAGAGCCAGAAGTTGGCCCGCGGCAGGCCGAGCTCGGTGGCGGTCTTCTTCAGCCCGGCGTAGACGCAGAGGTGCGCCGACGAGGCCCCTAGCGGCGCCATGTGCCGGTCGATACCGTGGCGCTCGGCCGCCGCCCGCGGCAACAGGCGCTCGAAGGTGTTCGCGGCGCCGGCGTTGCTGATGACGACCGGCGCCCGCAGCTCGGCGCCGTCGGCCATCCGGACGCCCACGGCTCGATCGCCCTCGACCAGGATCTCTTCGACCTCGGCGTTGTAGAGAATCGCGCCGCCGGCCTCTTCGATGAGCGGCGCGATGCCCGCAGCGATCGCCGACGAGCCACCCACCGGGTAGCTGCCGCCCCAGAGGTAGTGGCGGGCGACGATGGCGTGCATGGCGAAGCTGCTTCGGCCCGGCGGCAGGCCGTAGTCGCCCCACTGCCCGGTCAGGACCGCGGCGAGATCGGGGTCGCGCGTGAACTCGGCGAGCGCCTCGCGGGTGGTGCGGCGGGCGTACTTCAGGAACTTCCGCCGCAGGAGCGGACCGGCGACCGCCGCGAGGGGCCCCGGAAGCGCCTTCTCGGCGAAGTACGGGCCGCTCGCCCCGGCAACCCGCCGGATCGTCTCGACGTAGCGGTCGATCCCGGCGGCCTCCTGCGGAAAGCTCTCGGCGAGAGTCTCTCGAAACCGCTCCGGTCCGGCGACCAGGTCGAACACGCGGTCGCCGAGGACGATCCGATCGTAGACGTCGCCCATGAACTCCCACTCGAGCCGCCCGTCGGTGACGTGATCGAAGAGCCGCCGGGTCTGCGAGACCGGGTGGTGCACGCCGCCGATGTAGTGGAGGCCGACGTCCCACTCGTAGCCGGCGCGCAGGAAGACGTGGGTGAAGCCGCCGGGCATGTAGTGGCGCTCGAGCACCAGTACGCGCTGGCCGGCGTGCCGGGCCAGAAGCGCCGCAGCGGCGAGGCCGCCGATTCCCGAGCCGACGACGATGGCGTCGAAGGTGCGAGCCGGGTCGTGCGTGCGGTAGGGCTGTCCGACTCTCAGCATGCGTGGGCGCCTCCGGATCGCGCGACCCTACCCTACCGGGGGACGGC
>JAHEKO010000213.1:0-2580 GCA_024638355.1 Acidobacteriota bacterium | reverse complement strand
CGCATGGTGATCCCGGTCGGCAGCCCCTTCTCGGTCCAGCACCTCATGCTGCTGACCAAGCAGGCCGACGGCTCGGTGACCAGCCGCAACGTGCTGCCGGTGGCCTTCGTCCCGCTCACCGGCCGCCACTAGCCAGGCCAGCTTGATCCCGCACCATCCCAGCAAACTCCCAGACCGCCGCGGAGCGGCACCGGGCGGAGCCGTCTCCCTCCCCCAGCACGGGGCGAAAGCGCACGAGGCCGAGCGAGGCGTTCCGATGCCGCTGGCCGTCGCTCTCCTGTCGGGAGCCGCGCTCGCCTATCAGCTCCTCCTGATGCGGCTCTTCTCCATCCTCCAGTGGCACCACTTCGCCTACATGGTGATCAGCCTCGCGCTCCTGGGCTACGGCGCGAGCGGCGCGCTGCTCACCCTTTTCCGGCGGCCGCTGCTCGAGCGCTTCGAGACCGCCTTCACGGTGTTGGCGGCGCTCTTCGGTCCGCTCGCTCTGGGCTGTTTCAGCCTGGCCCAGAGTGTCCGGGTCAATCCGCTCGCGGCGGTGTGGGAGCCGCGCCAGCTGGGCGCGGTCGGAGCGGTCTACTTGATCCTGGCGCTGCCCTTCGTCGCGGCCGGCGCGGCCATCGGCCTCGCCCTCGCCCGATTCGAGGGCTCCGTCCACCGCATCTATCGCGCCGACCTGGTCGGCGCGGCGCTGGGCGCGGCGGCGGCGATCGTGCTCCTCTACCTCCGGCCGCCCGATGTAGGCCTGCGGGCCGTGGGAGCGGCCGGCGGGCTGGCCGCGCTCGCGGCGTGGCTCGCCACTCGACGGCGCGCCGGCGGTGGGCGTGGAGCGCGCGGCGGAGCGCTCGCCCTGGCGGCGCTTCTCCTGTCGGCACTCTGGCCGGGCGCCTGGCTCGAGCCGAAGATGTCCGAATACAAGGCCCTGGCCAAGGCGCTCGCGGTCCCGGGAGCCGAGGTGATCGCCGAGCGCTCCAGTCCGCGGGCTGCGCTGGCCGCCGTCGCTTCGCCGCGGATCCCCTTTCGCCTGGCGCCGGGGTTGAGCTTCGCCTACAGCGGCGAGATCCCGGAGCAGATCCTGATCTTCGGAGACGGCGAGATCGCCGCGGTGGTGGACCGGGGCGCCGGCTCCGATCCCTCCCCTCCCTACCTCGGCTTCCTGCCGGCCGCGCTGCCCTTCGAGCTCTCCGCGCAAGAGGGCCGGGTCGCCGTGCTCGGCGCGGGTGGCGGCACCGGCCTGGCGCTGGCGCTCGCCCACGAGGCGCGCGAGATCCACGCGGTCGAGGGCGATCCGCGCTTGCTCGAGCTGTGGACCGGCGAGCTGGCGGATTTCGCCGGACGCCCGCACGCGAACCCGCGCGTCGAAGTCCACGCCGTCGACGCGCGGGCGTTTCTGAGCTCGGCGCGCGGTCCGTTCGACCTGGTCGTGATGCCGCCGGTCGGCGAGGGCGTTGCTTCGGGTACGGCGGCCTCGCTGCGCGAGCGCTACGAGCACACGGTCGAAGCCCTGTCGCGCGCGATCGAGCTTACGGCGCCGGGCGGAGTGGTAGCCGTCGACGGCGAGCTCGCGGCGCCGCCGCGCGCGAGCCTCAAGCTGGTGGCGGCCGGCGCCGAGGCGCTCGACCGTGCGGGGCTCGACCCACGCCGGCACCTCGCGGCGATTCGCAGCTGGAACCGCTTCGTGCTGATCCTCGGGCGATCGGAGCTCGCGGCCGAGGCGATCGCCACGACGCGAGCCTTCGCCGGCGAGCGCGCCTTCGACCTGGCGTACTACCCCGGCATGACGGAGTCCGAGGCCAACCGCTTCCATCTCCTCGCCGAACCGGAGCTCTACCTCGGCATCGCCGCGCTCCTCGGGCCCGAGCGCGACCGCTTCCTCCGCGACTACAAGTTCGACATCCGCCCGGCGACCGACGACCGGCCCTACTTCCTGCACTTCTTCCGCTGGCGGACGCTGGGCGAGCTCCTGGAGCTCCGCACGACCGGCGGCGCGGCGTTCCTCGACTGGGGCTACCTCGTGCTGGCCACCACGCTCGCGCAGGCGGCGGTGGCCGGGCTGGTGTTGATTCTCCTGCCGCTATGGTGGCTCCGGCGCCGCTCGCCGGATTCGGGCGCGGGCCGGGTCGGGCTCTACTTTCTCTGCCTGGGGATCGGGTTCCTGTCGCTCGAGATCGCCTTCATCCAGCGGCTCACCCTCTTTCTCGCACACCCCCTGCTCGCGGCGGGCGTCGTCCTGGCCGGGTTCCTGCTGTTCGCCGGCCTCGGCAGCGGCGCCTCGAAGCGGTTCGAAAGACTCCTGCCCGCCGCGCCGATCCCCATCGTTGCGGCGGGAATCGTCGGTCTGGCTCTTCTCGAGCTGCTTCTCCTGCGTGCGCTCTTCGCCACCGGCAGCGCCTGGCCGCTCGGGCTGCGGCTGCCGGCGGCGCTCTTCGCGATCGCGCCGCTCGCGTTTCTGCTCGGCATGCCCTTTCCGCTCGGGCTGCGCCGGGTCGCCGCGAGCCGGGCCGATCTCGTGCCGTGGGCCTGGGGTGTCAACGGCTGGGCGTCGGTGCTCGCGGCCGTCCTGGCGACCCTGCTCGCGGTGCA
>JAHEKO010000004.1:15835-26208 GCA_024638355.1 Acidobacteriota bacterium | reverse complement strand
GCCGCGCCGAAGAGAGCGAGGGCAAGCGCCGCACCGGCGAAACAGCGAAACCCGCTCATGCCGTGGGCAGCTGTCGGAAGCCGTCGCCGCGGAGCTCTTCGGGGCTCGCCTCATAGCGCTCAACGGAGGCGACGCTCGCCGCCGCCGAGCCGCGGCGGCAGGCCGCGATCATCTCGTCGACCGCTTCGACGGGGCCGGCGAACAGCGCTTCGACCGAGCCGTCGCGCCGATTGCGCACCCATCCGCCGAGGCCTCGGGCCCGAGCCTCCTCTACGGTCCAGGCGCGGAACCAGACGCCCTGAACCCGTCCTTCGATGCGCACCCGCACGACTTCGGTGGTCACCTCATCAAGGTAGCAGATGTCGCCTGGCGCGCGCTCGCCACTCCCAGGCCGCGGCGGCGAAGAAGAGGCCGTACTCGATCCACAGCCACCAGCCCGCCGCGCCCCGATCGATGTAGAAGAGGTAGGACAGAAACACCAGCCCGGTCAGGACCACCCACGACCGGTATCCGGCGGCGATCGCGAACGGCAGCGGCCAGGCGATGTACCAGGGCATCATTGCCGGGTTCAGGAGCACCAGGACGCCGAGCGTGAGGAAGGCGGCCCGGGTCCAGGCGGCGTCGGCGAGCGAGCCGGGCCGCAGCGACCAGACGACGACGCCGATCACCACCCCCTTGGTCAGCAGGTGCGCCCCGAGCGCTGGATTCGGCAGGCCGCCGAGCGCGAGCAGCCGCTCCACGGCGAGCCACGCCCCGGAGTTGAAGACCCATTCGCGCGCGTAGGTGCCGAGCCCCCGCCAGAGGCCGTCGAGACCCGCGGCGTAGGGGAGGCAGGCGGCGATCGCGGCCAGGGGAGCGAGCGGCCAGAGCACCGGCCGCGCCCGGCGCCAGAAGAGCGGCACGAGGATCAGGGCGCCCAGCTTGGAGGCGATAGCCAACCCGAGGAGGATCTGCGCCACAGCTTGCCGGCGCCGGATCAGCGCGACGGCCGCCCAGGTGACGAACAGGATCATCAGAGTGTCGATGTGCCCCGAGCCGGCGAACTCCTTGATCACCAGCGGATTCCAGGCGTAGAGGACGAGGTGTCGGACCGGTCGGCCGAGGGCTCGCAGCAGGAAGAGGACGCCGAGGCAGCTCCCCAGGTCGACGAGCGCGATGAGCAGCTTGAGAGCGAAGACGCTGCCCGGCGCCAGGGCGTGCGCGGCGTGAAAGAGCGCCTGGGCGAGCGGCGGATAGACGCTGGTATAGGTGCGGAAGCTGACGTTGTCGAGCACGTCCCACCAGAGCTCGGACTCGAGCGGTGGGGGATCGGGTGCGCCGGCCGCGGTTCGGCTCTCGACCTCGGCCAGCAGCTCGCGCGGCGTGGCCGCGTACGGTCCGATGCCGGTCGCGGTCAGATGGCCGTCCCACAGGTAGCGCCAGACGTCGTTGTCGTAGAGAAGGAAGGTCTGGTAGCCGGTCTCCACCCCTCCCAGATCGCGCCGCAGGGCGCGCCAGCGCTCCTCCTGCGGGAGGCCCGCGAACAGCATGACCACACGGAAGAGCGCGGCGAACACGAGGATGCCGGCCGCCAGGCCGCGTCCCTCATCCGGACGCCGCCAGGCCCAGGCCATGAGCCCGAAAAGAGCCGCGACGATCGCCAGAAAGAGCGCGACGTCGGCAGGCGCGTTCGAGGCGCGCACGAGGCCGGCGAGGGCGGCGTACAGCAGCAGCGAGGCGAGTCCGGCGAGCTTCAGAGGGCTCCGAGGATAGAATAAGCGGCGCTCAGCCGAAGGGAGGCCGCATGAAGAAGATCTCCAAGCTCGTTCTGGTTCTCACTCTTTTCGCTGTCGTGGCCGTCGTCGCGCCGGCCGGCGCCTCGACGCCGAACCCTTCGGTTCAGGCAGGGAACGACGAAGACGGTATCGATCCGACTTCGGTCACCGCCAGCGCCAAGCTCGAGGTGCGCCGCGTCGAGAGCGAGCCCAACCGGCTCTATCTCTACGACCCGGACTCGGAGAAGACGCATGTGATCGTGATCTCGGAGAAGACCAAGCTCACCGCGCGGCGCAAGAAGGACTTCGGCGGCCGGCGCAAGCTCGATTTCGCCGACCTCGAGTCGGGCCAGACGCTCAAGATCACCTACCGCACCGACGACGGCCGGATCACCAACATCCAGGTTCTCGAAAAGGCCTCCTGAGCGGCGGCGCCTGACGCCGGGCGCCCTCCGACTCGCGACGATGCGAGCCGGAGCTGGCGAAGCTTCGCCAGCCGGGTCCGGTATTCTTCGGCGTCGATGACCCGCGCCCTCTCCCGGAAGCTGGCGATCCTCTGGGTGCTCTATTTCGTTCAGGGTCTGCCCTTCGGCTTCCAGGCGACCGCGCTGCCGGTCTACCTGCGCTCCGCCGGCATGTCGTTGACCGGCATTGGCCTGGCGACCGCCCTGTCGATTCCGTGGATGCTCAAGATCTTCTGGGCACCGCTGGTCGACCGCTACGGCTCGGAGGCCTTCGGTCGCCGCCGATCGTGGATCGTGCCGCTGCAGTTCGCGCTGGCGGCGAGCACCGCGCTGGCCGCCTTCGTCAATCCGGAGGGGCGGCTGAACCTGCTGCTGTTGCTGGTTCTGATCATGAACCTGTGCGCCGCCACGATGGACATCGCGGTCGACGGATTGGCGGTGGACCTGCTGGGCGAGCGCGAGCTCGGTATGGGCAACATCGCCCAGGTGGTGGGGTACAAGATCGGCATGCTGACCGGCGGCGGGTTGCTGGTGTGGGCGAGCGGCCGGATCGGCTGGGAGGGCCTGTTCGTCGTGATGACGCTGCTGATCTCCGCGTCGATGGTCTTCAGCCTGAGCTACGAAGAGCGCCGGCATACGGCGGCGACTGCTGCCCGCGTCCGCAATCACCCGAGTGTCCGTGCCGTGGTGAAGCTGCTCAGGCGCTGGGTCTCGGTTCCCGGCGCCGGCTGGCTGCTCGTTTTCATCGCCACCTACAAGTTGGGCGAGAACATGGCCGACACCATGTTCAAGCCCTTCCTCGTCGACGCCGGATTCGCCCGCGAGCAGATCGGCCTGTGGGTCGGCACCTGGGGCATGCTCTTCTCCATCGCCGGATCGGTCGCCGGCGGCTACCTCGCGAGCCGAACCGATCTGCTGCGGGCGGTGGGCATCACCGCGGTGCTGCGGGCCTTTCCGGTGGCCGGGGAGTGGTGGCTGTCGATGGTCAACCCGACCGAGGCCAAGGTGGTGGTGGTGACCTCGGCCGAGCACTTCTTCGGCGGCGCGCTCACCACCGCCATGTTCGCGTTCATGATGAGCCGCGTCGATCGACGCATCGCCGCCACCAACTTCACGCTGCTGGCGGCCATCGAGGTCTGGGGCAAGCAGCCCGCGGCCTGGGTGTCGGGCATCGTCACCGACGCCACCTCCTATCCCTTCATCTTCGGGCTGGCGTTCGCCCTGTCGGTCGCCTACCTGGCCCTGCTGGTGCCGCTCGGCCGCATGCGCCGGGCCGAGCGCGATCCACGCTCGGGTTAGAGCGCCAGAACGCGAAGGCGCCCTTGCGCCAGGCGGATGCGTGCGGGCGGGGCTTCCGCGAAGACGTCGCCGTCGATCTGGATCGGCAGTCGAGCCGGGCCGCGGATCTCGACCTGGTCCACCTGCCGGTACTCGACGTCGCGGCGCCGGAGATGCCGGCCGAGCAGAACGTCGCGCGCGAAGCCGAGGGTGGCGAAGCGGCCGCGGCCGTGAAAGAGAACCAGATCGAGCTTGCCGTCGTCGGCCCGGGCCGCGGGCTGCATGAGCCAGCGTCCGCCGTAGAACGGAATGTTGCAGACCACCGCCAGGCTGCCCTCGAGCGTCTCGCCGTCGGCGCCGATCTCGATCCGCGGATAGCGGTAGCGGCTCCACGCCGCGATCGCGGCGGGCACCACCGCGCCTCCCGACGCCATCCGCTTGAGCCGCGGATTGAGCCGCGCGATCATCTCGGCGTCGATGCCGGCGGAGGCCTGCATCAAGAACGGCTCGTCGTTACAGAGCCCGACGTCGATCTCGCGCACGCTCGCCTCGCCCAGCGCCGCGGCGGCGCGCAGGGCATCGGCGGGCAGACCGAAGGTGAGGACGTTGACGTTGATCGTTCCCCCCGGGATGAAGCCGAGGGCCGTTCTCGATCCGAGCAGCCCCGCCGCCGCCTCGCGCAGCGTGCCGTCGCCGCCCAGGGCGAAGACCGCGTCGAAGCCGGCCGCGGCGGCGTCGCGCGCCTGCCGGGTCGCCGAGCCGGGGGAAGTGGTCGGCCAGGACTCCATGCGGTAGCCGCCCTGGTGCAGGCGATCGAGAATCGAGTCGACCAGACCGCGGGCGCTCGCGCGGCCGGCGACGGGGTTGTGAATCAGAACGGCGGAGCGCATTCGGGGATCGCACGGGGGGCGAGGAACGAGTGCACGGTGCTCGCTTCCGGGCGGCGACTACGAAAACAGCGTTCCCGTCAGCCCGGTGGGTGGAGTGAGGCCGAGATGCTCGTAGGCGCGCCGGGTGGCCACCCGGCCGCGCGAGGTCCGTTGCAGGAAGCCCTCCTGGATCAGGAACGGTTCGTAGAGATCCTCGAGGGTGCCCCGGTCTTCGCCCACCGCGGCGGCGATCGCCTGGATGCCCGCCGGCCCCCCGGCATAGTGCTCGATCAGGGTGGTGAGGATCTTGCGGTCGACCTCGTCGAAGCCGCGCTCGTCGACCTCCAGCTGCTCGAGGGCGTGGCGCGCCGACTCGCGGTCGATCCGGCCCTCACCGTGGACCTGGGCGTAGTCGCGAACGCGCCGCAGCAGGCGGTTGGCGATGCGCGGCGTACCGCGGCTGCGGCCGGCGATCTCCCGGGCGCCCTCGGCGTCGACCTCGATTTCCAGCAGCCCGCCGGAGCGCTGCACGATGCGCGCGAGGTCCTCGGGCTGGTAGAAGTCGAGCCGGCTGACGATGCCGAAGCGCGCGCGCAGCGGCGCGGTGATCAGCCCGGCGCGGGTGGTGGCGCCCACCAGGGTGTAGCGCGGCAGCTCGAGCTTCATCGTTCGCGCCGCCGGTCCCTGCCCGATCACCAGATCGATATGGAAGTCCTCGAGCGCGGGGTAGAGGATCTCCTCCACGGTCGGTCCGAGGCGGTGGATCTCGTCGATGAACAGCACCGAGCCCGGCTCGAGATTGGTCAGCACCGCGGCGAGGTCGCCGGCCCGCTCCAGCACCGGTCCCGAGGTCGTGCGCAACGGCGATTCCATCTCGTTCGAGATGATGTGGGCGAGCGAGGTCTTGCCCAGCCCCGGTGGGCCGAAGAGCAGCACGTGGTCGAGGCTCTCGCCGCGCTCGCGGGCCGCCTGCATGAAGACCTGGAGCTTCTCGACCAGCTTGGTCTGGCCGATGAACTCGTCGAGGTCGCGCGGGCGCAGCGACGCCTCGACGCCGCGGTCTTCGCTGTCGGCCGCGCGCGAGAGGAGGGAGCCGTCCTTCGGCATCCCGAGGATTCTATCCGGGGGCCTCGCGTGACGGCCGTCGGGGCCGTGGCGCGGTGTGCTCGAGCAGCAACTTTCCGAGGGCGCGGTAGAAGCGGATCCGGCCCGTCTCGGCCCGCAGGGCGTGCCGCTCGTTCTCGAGCACGAGCAGCGCGCACAATGCACTTCTCCACGAGATCCGCGCGTGGCTCGAGCCCTTCGGGCACCCTGGCCACCAACCTTCTCGCCGGCCGGCCGTAGTAGAGGTGAACCGTCTCAGCGGGTTTCGAGACACGCCTCGCCCGATGCATCGAGTCAGACGATCGACTCTCCCGGCCCTGGTGATGCTGCTGGCGTCCGTAGCGGCGGGGGCCGAGCCGGCCGCGAGGGTCTGGCACGGCGCCGACGGGCGGTCGCTCCCGTTCGACCGCGTCGATCAGCTGCTCGAGTTTCTGGCTGGCGCGGACGTCGTCGAGGTGATCGACCTCTCGGTCGGCGTCACCAAGCCGCAGCAGCTCGTTTTGGAGCGCGATGGCGTGCGCGCCCACGCCGTCTTCCATTCGATCGACCGTCGCGAGCGGCAGACCAAGACGCTCGTCAACGGCCGCGTGATGCTCTATCTCGTCGACAGCTACCGCAGCCAGATCGCGGCCTTCGAGCTCAGCCGCCTGCTCGGCCTCGACATCGTGCCGCCGACGGTCGAGCGGCAGGTGCGGGGGCGGGTGGGCTCGGTCCAGCTCTGGATCGAGAGCGCCATGACCGAGCAGAAGCGGCGCGAGCGGGGACTCGAGCCGCCGGACCGAAGCGACTGGAACCATCAGAAGTCGGAGCAGTGGGTCTTCGACAACCTGATCAACAACATCGACCGCAACCAGGGCAACTCGCTGATCGACGCCGACTGGAACCTCTGGCTGATCGACCACTCGCGCTCGTTCGGCCGCGACCGGCGACTGCCCTACCCCGAGCGGGTCAGCTTCCTGTCGAGCGGGCTGTGGCAGGGTCTCCGGGCGCTCGACCCCGACACGGTCCGCGAGCGGCTCTCGCCCTATCTCGACAAGGCCGAGATCCGCGCGCTGCTCGAGCGCCGCGATCTGCTGGTCGCCGCCATCGAGGGCCGCATCGCCCGCCTCGGCCAGGCCCGCGTCATCCGCGAGCGCGGCGAGGCGTGGATGTCGATGTCGGTGAGCGAGACGCCGGGGCGCTAGCCTGACGGTCCGGCTGGATCAAGCCCGCGACAGGACCTTCAGGCTCGCCCGCAGCAGCTCCTCGAAGCCGGCGTCCGGCGCCCCCTGGCGGGCTTTGGCCACGGCGCGCTCGGCCTCGTTGGCCTTGTAGCCGAGGTTGACCAGCGCCAGCACCAGGTCGTCGCTCGGACTGGCGGCGGGGCGCTCGGGGAGGTCGGCCGCCAGCTCGCGGATCTTGTCCTTGAGCTCGAGCACCATCCGCTCCGCGGTTTTCTTGCCGACGCCCGGGATGGTCGACAGGCGCACCAGGTCGCCGGCGGCGAGCGAGGCCAGAAGATCTTCGGCCGCCATTCCCGAGAGGATCACGCGCCCGAGCTTCGGCCCGATGCCGCCGACCGCGATCAGCTTCTCGAACAGGAGCTTCTCGCGCGCGGTGTAGAAGCCGAAGAGCTCGAGCGCCCCCTCGCGGAGGTGGGTGTAGACGTAGAGCCCGATCGGAACCTCGCCCGCGCGCCGCTTGATCTCGGTGTAGGTCGAGAGCGGAATGTGGACCTCGTAGCCGACGCCGCCGACGTCGAGCAGGATCCTCTCCGGCGTCGACTCGAAGACGCGGCCTTGCAGATATCCGATCACCAGGTTCCTAGGTAGACCAGACTCGGGGGGTCGAGTCAAGTCCCCTCGGCTGTGGGTAGGGGGGACGATCAGCTAACTCTGGAAGTTCTCGAAGAACGACGGGTCGTAGACCACGCCCAGCTCTTCGCGGCGCGCGCTGATCAGGGCGCCCAGCATCTCGTTGGCGCGCTGGTCGACCAGCGCCGAGCGCGTGGCCTCCTTCTCCTGCTCGAAGCTCGCCGGATCGAAGCGCTGGCGCTCCGTCACCTCGAACAGCACGGCTCCGTTGGAATCCGTCACCGGTCCGCCGATGGCGCCCGCGTCGAGCTCCAGGGCCGCCCGCGCCACCGCGAGGTTGGCGCCCAGCGAGCCGATCGGTTCGCCGGCTCCGAACTCGGCGCTCTCTTCGATCTCGACCCCGAGATCGGCGGCCAGATCTTCCACGCTCGCGCCGCCCTCGAGGCGCTCCTTGGCGGCGCTCAGCTCCGCCGCGGCCAGCTCGACCTGCTTGCGCTCGCGCAGCGCGGAGCGGACGTCGGCGTCGACCTCGTCGAGCTCCGGCAAGCGGGCCTCCTCGATCTCGCGCAGGCGGAGGATCGCCCAGCCGCGCGGGATCCGGATCGGCTCCGAGACCTCGCCGGCCTCGGCGTCGAAGGCCGCGGCGGTGAACGCGGGCGATCGGCCGATACCGCTCACCGCGTCGCCCTCGGCAAACGGCGAGGTGCTCAGGAAGGTGACTCCGGTCTCCTCGTCGGCGAGGGCGCGCAGCGCCTCCGGGTCGGTCAGGTCCTCGCGCTCGATCCGCTCGGCGAGCTCGGTCGCCGTGGCCTCGGCCAGGGTCTGGGCGCGCTCGAGAGCGAGCCGGTTGCGGATGCTGGTGGCCACCTCGTCGAGCGGCTGGGTGCCGCCTTCGGTGCGGCCGAGCACCTCGATCAGGTGGACGCCGAAGCTGGTCTCGACCGGCCCGACCAGCTCGCCGGGGGAGGCGCCGAAGGCGGCCTCTTCGAAGGGCGGCACCATCTGGCCGCGGCCGAAGGTACCGAGATCGCCGCCCCGCGCTTTGGAGCCGGGATCGTCCGAGATCTCGGCGGCTACGTCGGCAAAGCTCTCGCCGCGCGCGATCCGTGCCCGCGCCTCGGCGATCACGCTCTTGGCCTCGTCGACCGTGCGATCGGCACCGGTGCGCACCAGTATGTGGCGCGCCTGCACCTGCTCTTCGCGGGTGTAGTCGGCCTGGTTCTGGTCGTAGAAAGCGGCGACTTCGCTGTCCTGGATCTCGGTCGTCGCCTGGAGCTCGGTGCGGTCGATGGCCAGATAGTCGGCGACGCGCCGCTCGGGAATCTCGAAGTCTTCCCGGTTGGCGGCGAAGAACTCGGCCACCTCGGCGTCCTCGAGGGTCACCTGGTCGGCGAAATCGCTGGCGGCCAGACGGATGAAGCGGATCTTGGCGCGCTCGGCCTGCTCACGATAGCTCTCCTCGACCTCGGCGTCGGAAACGAAGATGTTCTGTCGCAGGATGCTGCGCACCCGGCTGGTGAGGATCTCCTGCCGCACCGACTCCTCGAACGAGTCGGGAGTCATGCGCGCGTTGCGCAGGATGCTCTGATAGGCCTCCTGCCCGACGAAGACGCCGCTCTCGTTCTTGAAGACGTCGAACTTGAGGATCTCGTCGCGCACCTCCTCGTCGGAGACCTCGAGACCCATCCGATCGCCTTCGGCTTGCAGGATCTTCTCGGCGATGAGCGACTCCATCACCTGGTTGTAGAGGCCGAGCTGGCGGGCGGTCTCGGAATCGATCCGGTCGCCGTAAAGCTGCTCGAGGCGTGCCTCCTGCTGGCGGTAGGCCTGCTCGAACTCGCCGTAGCTGATCTCGTAGCCGCCCACTCGCGCCGCGGCCGCGCCGGCGATCCCGCCGGTCGGGTTGATCGATCCGAAATCGGTGAACAGGAAGACGACGAAGACGAGGATCACGAGCCAGAGGACCCAGCTCAGATACTTGAGATTGTCGCGAAAGACCTTCAGCATGAGTAACTCCCTGAGCGCTCCGGCTTAGGCTGCCGGAAGCGACCGGTGACTCTACCAGGAAACGTCCTGCGCTGCCTGTGGAAAACTGTCTGTCCGCGACGCAAACCCTGATAACTATTAAGTTTGTGCTATATTCTCCGGCTCGACCAGGGATCGCCTCATGGCCTCCTCATCCTCTAGTTCTGCCGGTAAATACTGGTACAAGATCTCGGTCCAGACCCTCCGGCTCTGGGCCTCCATCGTAGTGCTGCTGGTAGTCGCCGGAATGGGCGTCCTCGGCTACGGCACGCTGCGCCGTCATTTCGTCTCGAAGCAGGTCGAAACGGCGATGAGCGAGTCGCGTCGCCTGATGGAGCGGCTGCGCACGGAAGACAGCCTCTACAACTTCCGCAAGGAGTGGAACAGCGCGCGCACCAGCCTGGAGCAGGCGCGCGAACAGATCGGCTCGGGCGACATCGAGACGGCGCTGGGCAGCGCCGAGAAGAGCAGGATGCTCCTGCTGTCGATCCACGAGCGCATGCTGAAGCACACCGGCGGAGAGGCGCAGTTCACCGACGTGCACGGCCAGGTGGAGTACCGCCGCGGAGAGCAGGGCGAATGGACCCAGGCGCGCAGCCTGATCAACCTGTACGAGGGCGACTACATCAAGACCGCGAGCAATGGATCGGCCCAGGTGATGACCGCCGAAGGCACTCTCTTCACGGTCCGCCCGGACACGGTGATCCTGGTCTCTTCGAGCCGCTCCGCGGCCAGCTCGCGGCGCGAGCAGACGATCGCGCTGGAGTCCGGGTGGGTCAACTTGAGCACCGCGCGGACCACCAGCCGGATCAAGATGCCCGACGCCGAGGCCGAGGTGGGAACGCGCTCCGACGTCAGCTTCGCCTACGACGTCGATCGTCGCGTTGGCGAGATCTCGGCGTTTCGCGGGCGGGTGAGCGTCACCGCGAGCAACGGCGAGAGGCGCCAGATCGAGGAGCTGGAACAGGTCACGCAGCGCGGCGCGAAGCTGGCGGCGACCCACAAGCTGCCCGACGCGCCGGCGCTGCTCGAGCCCGGCGACAATCTCGAGCTGTCGATCGACCGCACCCCCGAGGTCACCCTCAC
>JAHEKO010000004.1:10244-15735 GCA_024638355.1 Acidobacteriota bacterium | reverse complement strand
AGGTCACGCAGCGCGGCGCGAAGCTGGCGGCGACCCACAAGCTGCCCGACGCGCCGGCGCTGCTCGAGCCCGGCGACAATCTCGAGCTGTCGATCGACCGCACCCCCGAGGTCACCCTCACCTGGGAGCCGGTCAAGGGCGCATCGCGATACGCTCTACAGATCTCGACCAACAGGCTGTTCGTGGACAACCTGATCGACGTCGAGGATCGCCGGCAAACGCGAGCGCGGGTCGGGCTGAGAGGGGCGGGGAGTTTCGTCTGGCGAGTAGCAGCATTCGACTCCTCCGGGGCGATGGGACCCTGGAGCCTCTACAACCGCTTTAGAGTAACTTCCCAGCAGGCGCTGGGAACTCCGGGAGCCCTCTGATTCCATGCCATTCGCCTCTGTGCTCCGCTATTTTTCCAACGACCTGGCCATCGACCTGGGCACGGCCAACACGCTGGTCTACGCCCGGAACAAGGGGATCGTCGTGCGCGAGCCCTCGGTGGTGGTCATCAACAAGCTGAGCAATCGCATCGAAGCCGTGGGCGCCGAGGCCAAGCAGATGCTCGGCCGCACCCCCGGCAACATCGAATCGATCCGGCCGATGAAGGACGGCGTGATCGCCGATTTCGAGGTCACCGAGCGAATGCTCGAGTACTTCATCAAGAAGGCGCACGGGCGCAAGATGTACGTCCATCCGCGCATCGTCATCGGCGTCCCTTCCGAGATCACCCAGGTCGAAAAGCGCGCGGTCAAGGACTCGGCGATGCGCGCCGGCGCGTCGGAGGTCTTCCTCGTCGAACAGGCGATGATGGCCGCGATCGGCGCCGGCCTGGCCATCAGCGAGCCGTCGGGCAACATGATCGTGGACATCGGTGGCGGTACGACCGATGTGGCGGTCATCTCGCTGGCCGGCACCGTCTACAGCCGCTCGGTCCGGATCGCCGGCAACGAGATGGACGACGCGGTGATCCAGCATCTGAAGCGCAAGTACAACCTGCTGATCGGCGAGCGTAGCTCGGAGCAGATCAAGATGGACGTCGGCTCGGCCTACCCGCTCAAGGAGCCGATCCAGATGGAGATCAAGGGGCGCGATCTGGTGGAGGGCGTGCCGAAGACTCTCACCATCAGTGACGAGGAGATTCGCGAGGCGCTGACCGAGCCGGTGACCACCATCGTCGAGGCCGTGAGGATGGCGCTCGAGCGGACCCCGCCGGAGCTGTCGGCCGACATCATGGACAAGGGCATCGTGCTGTCGGGCGGCGGCTCCCTGCTGCGCGGACTCGACCAACGACTGCGTAACGAGACGGGCCTGCCCGTGGTCCTCGCCGAGGACCCGCTGTCGTCGGTGGTGCTCGGCACCGGCAAAGTGCTGGAAGACATCGATCTGCTGCGCAAGGTCTCGATCCGGTAGCGCTGGTGGAAAGGTCAGGCTAGATGCCGGGCACGGTGGCCGAACGGCGCTCCCGCTGGCTCCTGATCGCCGTGCTCGGTCTCCAGCTGCTCCTGCTGAGCGCCCAGGCGCAGACCGACGGCGGCTCGAGCCGCCTCGAGGTCGTCTTCGTGCGCTCGGTCGCGCCGTTCTCGCGGGCGGTGACCGCCACCACCGGCTTCGTCGAATCGCTCGGTCGCGGCGCGCGGCTGCGGTCGGCGCTGGAAGAGGAGAATCGCGAGCTGCGCGCCGAGGTGGCGCGATTGCGCGCCTCGCGCGTGGAGGCGCTCGGCATCGAGCAGGAGCTCGAGAGACTGTCGATCGCGCTCGAGTACTCGGCGGTTCCGCGCGGCAGCCTGCGGGTGGCCGACATCGTCTATATCGACCACGCTTCGTGGCTCCAGACCCTGCTGCTCTACGTCGGCGACGTGCCCGTCGTGAGGAACCAGGCCGTGGTCGGGGTCGACGGGCTGGTCGGCCGTGTCGTCGTCGCGCCGTCGCCCTATGCCAAGGTACAGCTGGTGACCGACCGCGCCGCCAGCGTCGGCGGCATGGTGCAGAGAACCCGGCGCCAGGGAGTGGTCCGCGGCTCGAGCTCCGGCTCGCTCGACTTCGCCTACGTGCCGCTTCAGGCCGACGTCCGGGTGGGTGACCTGGTGGTGACCGCGGGTATCGACGGGATCTACCCCCGGGGCGTGCCGATCGGCACCGTGGTCGAGGTCAAGCCGGGCGACGAGTTGTTCCACGAGATCCGGCTCACCCCCGCGGTCGACTTCGGCGTGCTCGACCAGGTCTATGTCCTCGATCGGATACCGGTACCGGAAGAGGTGAAGGAGACCGATGCCGATGCCGGTAGTTAGGTTCGTCCTCGGCCTCGCCGCGGTGGTGGTGCTCCATTTCGTCGGTGCCCAGCTGTCGACCGACCTGCCCCGTCTGCTCGATCTGTTTCTGATCCTGGTGGTCGTCTATGCCGTCGGCGGCGACCTCCTGGTCGGCATTCTCGTGGGCATGGCGGCGGGACTGACCACCGACGCCATCACCGGCGGGCTCTACGGGCTGCATGGTTTCGCTGATACCATCGTAGGTTACGGGTCCGCCTATGCGGCGCAGCGGCTGGTGATTCGCCGCCCGTTCGGCGTGTTTCTGATGTTCGCGCTCGCTTCAGCGGCTCAGCAGGCGATTCTCGTGGGTCTAGTGGTGATGCTGTTGGCGGAGCCCGCGTTGCCGGGCTTGACCTGGACCCTGGCGAGGGTGGCCGCGACCGGAGTGGTCGGGTTGCTGTTCATGTTGATCCGGCGCAGGACGCTGAGCCGCTTCGAGCTGTGGAAACGAACGCGTACCTCGAGACTCAAGTAGAGGCAGATCGGCGATGATGGAAGTCCGCGAACGGCGAGAAGAGATCCTCCAGAGGATTCCGCGGCTGCGCCTTGCCTTCTTCATCGTGTTGGCGGTGATCGCCTCCAGCTACTGGTTCGTGCAGGTCGTGCAGGGGAGCTACTACCGGGAGCTGGCGGACAACAACCGCCTCAGCAAGGTGCCGATCCGGGCTCCGCGTGGCCTCATCTTCGACCGCAACGAGCGGCTGCTGGTCGACAACGTCCCGAGCTACGATCTGCTGCTCGATCGCAGCTCGAGTACCGACCTCGAAGCCAGCGTCGAGTTCGCCGCGGACATTCTGGGCCGCTCGGTCGAGGAGCTGGAACAGACGCTGGGGCGCTACGGCGGCTCGTCGCTCTTCACGCCGATCCTGATCGCCGAGAACCTGTCGCTCTCCCAGGTGGCGCGCTTCTCGGCGGAGCGTCTGGAGCATCCCGAGTTCGGCATCGAGGTCGGCCACCTACGGGTCTACCGGAACGGTCCGTTGACCGCCCACCTTCTCGGCTATCTCGGCGAGGTGAGCAAGGAGGATCTCGAAGCGAGCGACACGGACTACGCGCTCGGCGATCTGGCCGGCCGCCGGGGCGTCGAAAGGGCGTTCGAGAGCCGGCTGCGCGGGACGGACGGCGAGCGCGTCGTGGTGGTCGACAGCCGCGGGCGGCCGCGCGACGACTATCGCAGCACCGCGGCACGGGCGGGCTCGACTCTCAAGCTGACGCTGGATCTCGAGCTGCAGCAGGAAGCGGCCCGTTACTTCGAGGACCGGGTCGGCGCGGCGGTGGCGCTCGACCCGCGCAACGGCGACATCCTGGTGATGGTTTCGGCGCCCTCCTACAATCCGAATCGCTTCGCGCGCCGGCTCGATCGCGGCGAGTGGCGGGCGCTGCTCGAGGCCCCCCACAATCCGTTGCAGAACCGGGCTCTGCAGAACACCCATTCTCCGGGCTCCCTGTTCAAGATCGTGGTGGCGACCGCCGGCCTGAGCGAGAGGGCGGTGAGCAGCTCCGACGCCGTCTATTGCGGCGGCTCGACGCGCATCTACAACCGGCGGTTCCGCTGCTGGAAGCGCGCCGGGCACGGCTGGATGCGTCTGCGCGAGGCGATCAAGGAGTCGTGCGACGTCTACTTCTACCACCTTGGCCAGAAGCTGGGCATCTCGCGTATCGCCCATTACGCGCGGCTCTTCGGGCTCGGCTCGCCGACCGGCGTCGAGATCGCCGGCGAGAAGCGTGGGCTGGTGCCCGATCCGGAGTGGAGCTTGCGGGTACGCGGATCGAGCTGGTACCCCGGCGAGACCATTTCGGTGGCCATCGGCCAGGGACCTCTGCTGACCACCCCGCTGCAGATCGCTTCGATGATGGCGATCGTCGCCAACGGCGGCTTGCGCGTGACGCCGCGACTCGATCGCGACCAGGCCATCGCCGCGCCGGAATCGCTGGACCTCGATCGCGAGGCCCTCGAGTTCGTGCGCGAAGCGCTCTGGGCGGTGGTGAACGAGAAGGGCACGGGCGCCAACGCCCGGGTCGCCTCGACCCAGGTCGCGGGCAAGACCGGCACGGTGCAGGTGGTCGAGCAGAAGAGCTGGATCGACAGCAAGGACCTCGATTTCGAACACCGCGACCACGCCTGGTTCGCGTCCTTCGCCTCGGTCGACCGCCCCGAGCTGGTGGTGGTCGTCTTCGTCGAGCACGGCGGCAAGGGGTCGCAAGCGGCCGCTCCGCTGGCCAGGATTCTGTATGAGAGACACTTCGCCGATCGCGGTCCTCACCAGCCTTCCTGAGGAGCGGACCCTCCTCCGGACGCTGGCCGATGTCCGATGGGGCGTCCTGATCACCGCACTCCTGCTGGCGGGGGTCGGTCTGCTCACCGTGCACAGCGCCAGCGCCGAGATGGCCGTCGACTACCTGCCCCGCCAGGCGCTGCGCGTGCTGCTCGGCCTGCTGGTCTGCGCGCTCGGCTTCAGCCTCGACTACCAGGTGCTCACCAAGTTCTCGGTGCCCATCTACCTGATCTCGATCGGGCTGCTCGTTCTGGTGCTCTTCGTCGGCCGAACGGCGGGTGGGGCGCGCAGCTGGCTGGGGTTCGGTTGGGCGCAGATCCAGCCGTCGGACGTCGCCAAGATCGCGCTCGTCCTGCTCCTGGCGCGCTATCTGGCCGCCGTCAACCGGCGTCATCTGAGCCTGGGGCAGATTGCGATCGCGCTCGTGCTGGTCGGTCTGCCGATGGTGCTGGTGGCTCTCGAGCCCGATCTGGGCGGTGCGGTGATGTTCCTGCCGCCGGTGGCGGGCATGATGCTGGTCGCCGGCGTTCGCTGGCGCCTGCTGATCGCCGGCGCCCTGGTCGCCATCGTCTTCGGCGCCGGAGTCTGGAACTTCGTGATGCTCGACTACCAGCGGCAGCGGGTGAAGACCTTCGTCTCTCCCCAGAGCGAGCCGCTCGGCGCCGGCTACCAGCTGCGCCAGAGCAAGATCGCCGTCGGCTCCGGCCAGCTGACCGGACGCGGCTACATGCAGGGAACCCAGAGCCAGCTGCGCTTCCTGCCCGCTCGTCACACCGACTTCATCTTCGCGGTGCTGGCGGAGGAGTGGGGCTTTCTGGGCGTGGCCGTGGTGCTGATGCTCTACGTGCTCTACGTGCGCAACGGCGTCGCCGTGGCGCTGCGCTCGCGCGATCGCAAGGCGATGCTGCTGGTGATCGG
>JAHEKO010000004.1:0-10144 GCA_024638355.1 Acidobacteriota bacterium | reverse complement strand
CGGAGGAGTGGGGCTTTCTGGGCGTGGCCGTGGTGCTGATGCTCTACGTGCTCTACGTGCGCAACGGCGTCGCCGTGGCGCTGCGCTCGCGCGATCGCAAGGCGATGCTGCTGGTGATCGGTCTGCTGTCGGGATTCGCGTTCCACGTTCTCTACAACACCGCGATGGTGGTCGGCCTGTTGCCGATCACCGGCATTCCGCTACCCTTCCTCTCCTATGGCGGCTCCTTCACGCTGGCGAACTTCTTCGCCACCGGCGTGATCCTCGGTATCGACTTCCGCCGCTACGTGAACCGATAGAGCCCCGGATCGACGTGAAACTGCTGGTCGAGAGCGACGTTCATCAGACGCGGGTCGCCGTGCTGGAGGACGGCCGCCCGAGCGAGATCTATCTCGAGCATCACACCGACCGCGGGGTGGTGGGCAACGTCTACCAGGGCCGGGTATCGAGAATCCTGCCCGGCATGCAGGCGGCGTTCGTCGACATCGGGCTCAAGCGCGACGCGTTTCTCTACGCGGGCGACGTGCGCGACACGCTGGCGAGCCTCGACGAGCTCTCCGAGGCCGATCCACAGACGGGCGAGTTCCCGCCCCAGGAGATCAGGCCGATCGAGGATCTGCTGGAGCCGGGCCAGGAGCTGATCGTTCAGACGGTCAAGGCGCCGCTCCCCAACAAGGGCGCGCGGATCAGCACCGAGGTCACGCTTCCGGGCCGCTACGTCGTCCTGCTGCCGACCGTGCCGAGCCTCGGCGTCTCACGGCGGATTCGCGACCCGGAAGAGCGCGATCGGCTGCGCGCCATTCTCGAAGAGCTGCGGCGCGACAGCCGGGGGTTGATCGTGAGGACCGCCGGCGAGGGCAAGGGGGCCGAGGACTTCCGCGGCGACATCGCCTATCTGACCGGGCTGTGGACGGCCATCGAGGAGCGCGCCGCCAAGTCGAGCTCGCCGACGTTGCTGCATCAGGATCACGACCTCGCGCTGCGCGTCATCCGCGATCGCCTCGACCGCCAGTTCGATCAGGTGCTGATCGACGACGAGCACACCTACGATCGCGCGGTGGCCTTCGCCCGCGAGGTCGAGCCCGAGCTGGCGGGCCGCATCGAGCTGACCGAAGACCGGGGGCGGCTGTTCGAGCACTTCGGTGTCGAGTCGGAGATCGAGGCGGCGCTCAAGAGCCGGGTCTGGCTCAAGTCGGGCGGCTACATCGTGATCAACCAGACCGAGGCGCTCGTCGCCATCGACGTCAACACCGGCCGCTTCGTCGGCAAGACGAGCCTCGAAGAGACGGTGCTGGCGACCAACCTCGAGGCGGCTCAGGAGATCGTGCGCCAGATTCGCCTGCGTGACCTGAGCGGCATCATCGTCGTCGACTTCATCGACATGACGGTGCAGGAGAACCGCGACCGTGTCTTCGAAGCGCTGCAGGAGGAGCTGAAGAAGGATCGCGCGAAGAACCAGGTCCTGCCGCCCTCCGACTTCGGCCTCGTCGAGCTGACCCGCAAGCGCAGCCGCTCCAATCTGCTCAGCCTGCTGACCCGCCCCTGTCCCTACTGCGACGGCCGCGGCCGCGTGCGGGCGATCTCGACGATCTGCCTCGGCATCAAGCACGATCTGTTGCGGCGACTCGAGCACTACCAGGGGCGCGGAGCCCTGATCACCGCCCACCCCGAGATTTGCGACGCGCTGCGCTCGGACTACAAGGAGGTCGTTCGGGAGCTGGAAGAGGCCCTCGGCGCGCGCGTCTCGTTGCAGGCCGACCCCGGCCTCCACCATGAACGCTACAAGTTCGGCGACTCCTGAGTGGAAGCGCTTCGAGCTCGCCGCCTGCTACGGCGAGCGCGACGCCGGTCTCGACCTGGCCGACCTTGAGCGTGAGGTCCGGAGGCTGACCGATCCGGCCTCCGCCAGCGAGACGCTTCACTGGGGCCGCAACTACCTCTATGCCACCGACCTGCGTACGCGCGATGGGCGAGTGGAGGCGGTGGTCAAGCAGTTCCGGAATCAGGGACCGCGCGCGCGCCTGCGACGGCGCGTGCGGGGGAGCAAGGCCGAGAGCAGCTGGCGCGCCGCCGTGCGCCTGGTGGAGGCGGGCGTCGGCACGCCGCGGCCGCTCTTCTGGGTCGAATCGACGGAGCGGGAAGGTCCCTCCTTCTACATCTCGCGCCGGGTCGACGGCTGTTTCGAGCTGCGCTATCTCATTCGAGCGCTCAAGGCCGGTGAAGAGGATGACCGCTTTCCGCAGGTCGACCCGCCGCGCCTGTTCGCGGCGCTCGGCCGCTACCTGCGCTCGCTGCACGACGCGGGCGTCTGGCATCGCGACATCTCGATCGGAAACGTGCTCGTGCGCTACGAGGATGGCGAGCTGGCCGGCTTCGAGATCGTCGACCTCAATCGGGCGCGCCTCGACGTATCGCTCGGAGTCTGGCGGCGGACTCGCGACCTCTCGCGGCTGCCCGTCGTCTGGCCGAACCTGCGGGCCGCCTTTCTCGGCGGCTACTGGGGATCGGCGCAGGGTCGGTACTCGATCAAGTCGCAGCTGTTCGGGCTCCTCGCGCGCACCTTCCTCGCTCGGCACTGGTTCAAGAACCACGTGCAGGCGCCGGTCCGCTCGCTGTTCGGAGCGCTCGGGCCGCGTCGCGCCCACGTGCACATTCCGGAGGCGCCGAGCGGCGTCTCGAGCCGCGACAAGATCGTCTGGGATCACCTGTCGGACCAGCCGCATCAACACGCGAGCGCGATCGAGAAGTCGAAGCACCGGCTCGCCGATCTGGGCATCCATTTCCGGGTCGCGCGCCACGGGGTGCCGGCTGTCGGTCGCGCCTGGAAGCGCTACCGCCGGCTGCGCCGCGAGCTCTATCGCGAGCCGCGACCCTGGGCCGGCGTCGGCGTCGCCCTCAGACCCTGGTCGGCCGATCCGTCGGCTCAGCTCGGGCTGCTCGACCGCCTGGGCGTGCGGCACGTGCTGCTGCGGCTGCATCCCTGGCAGCGGGAGCACGGCGAGGAGCTCGAGCTGGCACGGGAGCTCGCCGCGCGGGGCTACGACCTCGCCTTCTCGCTGCCGCAGAGCCGCGAGCTGGTGCGCGACCCGGAGCTCTGGCGCGACTCGATAGAGAGGCTCGCCGAGCAGTTCGTGCCCTACGGCTCTTCGTTTCAGATCGGCCAGGCGGTCAACCGGTCGAAGTGGGGCGTGTGGAGGTACGATGAGTATCTGGCGCTTGCCGCCGCCGCCGCCGAGGTGCTGCGCCGCGCGGGCAAGGTCACGCTTCTCGGCCCCGCGGTCATCGACTTCGAGCCCCACGCCACTCTCGGCCTGCTCAACCTGCCGCACAGGGGCGTGCGCTTCGATGCCGCCGCCCACCTGCTCTACGTCGACCGCCGGGGCGCGCCCGAGAACACCCAGCTCGGCTTCGACACCGTCGGCAAGCTCCTGCTCATGCACGCCATCGCCGGCACCAGCCGTAACTGCGAACCGCGGAGCTGGGTGACCGAGGTCAACTGGCCGCTGCGCGAAGGCCCGCATTCGCCGGCCGGCCGCAAGGTCTCGGTCGACGAGGAGAGCCAGGCCGACTATCTGGTGCGCTACTACCTGCTGACCCTCGCAACCGGCTGTGCCGAGCGGGTCTACTGGTGGCAGCTGATCGCGCGCGGCTACGGGTTGGTGTCGCCGGGCGACAGCCTCTCGCTGCGCCGCCGCCCCGCCTTCGCGGCTCTCGAGACGATGGCGCGGGAGCTGGAGGGCAGCCGCTTTGTGCGGCCGCTCACGGCGGAGGGCGGCGCGCACCTCTATCTCTTCGAGCGAAGCGGCGACGAGCTCGTCGTCGGCTGGAGCGTCGGGGAGCGGGTGGATGCGAGCCTGCCGCGTGCGGCGGTCGCCGCGACGGCCCGCGACGGCCGCGAGCTGGCCGCGCCAGCGGGAAGCAACGTCGTGCTCACCCCGTCGCCGGTCTATTACCGCCTCGAACCGGCCTGAAGGGCCGTTCCGCGATCGAATCCTTCCTCAGCGCGACAGCGCCGTCCGCACCCGCTCCGGCGTCATCGGCAGGGTATAGAAACGCCTGCCCGTCGCGTCGTAGACCGCGTTGCAGATCGCCGCGACGGTCGGCGGCACCGGCACCTCGCCGCAGCCGCGCGGAACTTCCGGCCGGTGGGTCTGGAGGAAGTCGATCTCGATCTCCGGAATGTCGGCGAAGCGAGGTATCCGGTAGTCGGCGAACGCCTCCATATGCGACCGGTGAGCGTCGAAGCGAGCCTCTTCGAAAAGGGCGTAGCTCAGCCCCCAGATCATCGCGCCCTTGATGCCCATCGTGGCGGTGTTGCGGTTCATCACCTTGCCGATGTCGTAGGCGCCGCGGAGCTTCGTCACCGTGATCTCGCCCGTCGTCCGGTCGACCGCGACCTCGGCGCCGACCACGGCGTACTGATGGACGCCGTGGTAGCAGATTCCGAAGCCGTGACCGCGGCCGGGCGGCAGGTCGACGCCGTAGCCGAGCATCTCGGCACAGCGGTCGAGCAGCGGCAGGAACGCGGACTCGGAGACGTTGCGCCGACGAAACTCGATGGCGTCGAGGCCGATCGACCGCGCGACCATCTCGGTATGGCTCTCGAGCGCGTAGATCGTCTGGGTGTAGCTGGTGCCGCGCATGATGGCGTTCTGGACGCCGATCTCCGATCGGAAGAGCCGGCTCCGCTCCGCGGGGACTTCGTAGAGCTTGCGGGTGCCCCTGCCGTGACCCTGGTGGAAGTCGATCGTCCGCACCAGGATCTTGCCTTCGCTCGACACGCCGGTGGTGATGTCGAGCACCACAGAGTGCTTGTACTTCAGATCCTGCTGGAAGTGCGCGCGGCGCGAGTAGACGAACTTGACCGGCTTTCCGACGAGGCTCGAAAGCGCCGCCGCGCGATCGCCGACGCTGCCGCTCGCCTTCTCGCCGAAGCCGCCGCCGGGCGGCATGCCGACCACCCGCACCCGCTCCTCGGGAACCTCGAGCGTGCGCGCGATGCGCTCTCGGGCTTGAAACGGATTCTGGGTGGCGACCCAGGCGGTCGTCTCGCGCCGCGACGCTGCGGCCACCGCGGTGTGGGTCTCGATCGGCGCCGGGGTCGCGTACTGCGTGACGAACGACTCGGTCACCACGTGGTCGCTTGCGGCCAGAGCGCCCTCGACGTCGCCCTTGTCGCGAATCATGCGAGAGAGCTTCCTGCGTCGGCGAATTTCCGTCTCGTTGTCGAAGTCGGGTGGGTAGGGCGGCGCTTGCCACTCGGCCGCCACCGCGGCGAGCGCCTTCTGCACCGCGGTGAAGGTGCGACCGACGGCCGCCACCGAATCGCCGAGCCGGTCTACCCTGACGACGTCGGGGACCTCCTCCGCCGGCGAGAGATCGAGACTCAGAAGCCGGGTGCGCGGCGCGTGGTAGTCGGGCAGCAGGAACGCTCCGTAGAGGCACTCGCCGGCCATCACGTCGCCGGCGTATTGCTTGGTGCCGGTCACGATGGCCTCGGCTTCGACGCTGGGGTTCTGCTTGTCGACGTAGCTGGGCAGGTCGCCGGCCGCGGACTCGAGGTCGGCCTCTGACAGCTCGCGAACGCCGGTTCCGATGCGGCCGATGCCCAGCGGCCGGCGCGTGCCGTCGCGAACGGAGATCTCGCCCGCGCGGTAGACGAGCTCCTCGCGAGCGACCGACAGGCGCCGCGCCGCTTCGTCGAGCAGGCGGCTCTTCACCGCGTGGCACGCCATCCAGTAGCGCCAGGCGACGCCGCGCGTGGCGTTGCTGCCGGTGGTCGGACCGTCGTTCGGGCAGAGCGCGGTGTCGCCCATGATCAGCTCGACTTTCTCGCGCGGCAGCTCGAAGGCCTGACAGATGACGTCGTAGAGGACTGTCTTGAGGCCCTGGCCGAGCTCCATGCGGCCGGTGTGCGCGGTCACCGTGCCGTCGCCAGCGATCACCAGCCACCCGCGATAGTCGAACCTGGCGCTCGTGGCGGCCGCGACCAGCGCTTCCTCGTCGTCGCCTTCGGCCGGCAGAAGCACCGGCGGGGTGGGCGTCTCCCGCGCGCAGGAGAGGTCGAAAACGAAGATCAGACCGGTCCCGCCGAGCCCGTAGAGGAAGCGCCGCCGGCTCAGGGCCATCAGGCCTCCTCCCCGCCGTCGCCGCTAGCGGCCGCCGACTGGATGGCCGCGATGATGTTGGGGTAGGCGGCGCAGCGGCAGAGGTGCCCGTTCATCCGCGCGACGATCTGGGCGCGGGTCGGCCGCGGAGTGTCGCGGAGAAGCGCGGTCGCTTCGATGATCATGCTCGGCGTGCAGAAGCCGCAGCCGAAGGCGGTGTGCGTCTTGAAGGCCTCCTGTACCGGGGAGAGATTGCCCGGCTGGCCGAGCCCTTCGATGGTGACGATCTCCCTACCGTCGGCGACCGCCTCGACCGGCGTCATGCACGACCAGATCGGCCGGCCGTCGATCAGCACCTTGCACGCGCCACACTGGCCGAGGCCGCAGCCGAACTTGGTGCCGGTGAGCCGCAGCTCGTCGCGCAGCACCCAGAGAAGCGGCTCGTCGGGCTCTACCGAGACCCGCCGACGCTTGCCGTTCACCCGCAGGGACAGAGTGCGTCTGGCCATTCTTCGGCACTATAACTGCGGTCGCGCGAACGGTGGGAGACCAGCGGTATGATCCGCCGGGTTCAAACATCCACCGCGTCCGACACGTACCTCACGTGACCACCTTCGAGCCGAGAACCAAGGAGACCCACGAATGAGCGCCAGACACTTGATCACCGTCTTCTGCACGATCGCAATCGCCATCACCGGAGCGGCGCTCGCCCAGACCGACTTCTGGGCCGACCCCGAGGGCTCGTTGCCGGCCGGCGACTTCGGGATGGAGCTGGTGTGGGACCGGGATCTCGGCTCCGGGTACTCGAACGTGTCGATCGCCGGCGGCAAGGCGGTCACCCTCTTCACCAGCGGCGAGGTCGACGTGGTGGCGGCCTTCGACCTCGAGAGCGGCGACGAGCTCTGGCGCTACGAGCTGGGCGAGAAATACGCCGGGCACGACGGTTCGGACGACGGGCCCCTCTCGACGCCCGCGATCTCCGGCGATCGGGTGCACGCTCTCGGCCCGTTCGGCCAGCTGGTGGCGCTCGATCTCGACGACGGCGGCCTGGTCTGGCGCCGCGACCTCGGCGAAGAGGACTCCACCGAGCCCCCTTACGGCTACACCACCTCGCCGATCGCGGTCGGCGAGCGGGTCGTCGTTCTGACGGGCGGCGCAGGTCACGCCATCACGGCCTTCGACGCCGCGACCGGCGAGCCGGAATGGACCGCCGGCGACGACGACGCCAGCTATCAGACGCCGGCCCTCTTCGAGGCAGCCGACCGGCCGGTGCTGATCGCGCCGACCGACCGATTCGTCCAGGCGCTCGACCCGGAGACCGGCGAGCGCCTCTGGCAGTTCCAGCACACCGAGGGAGAGCGTCGCGAGCGGACCGCGCACATGGTGCCGGCCGGTGGCGATCGCATGCTCCTCTGGCTGGGCAACGGTTCGACGATGTACCGGGTCGACGCCGAGGGCGCCGAGGAGCTCTGGTCGAGCAACGTGTTCGGCAACGCCCTCGCCGTGCCGGTCAGCGTCGGCGACCATCTCTACGGCTACACCGGCCGGTTCCTGACGTGCGCCAGCGCCGAGTCGGGCGAGATTCTGTGGCGCTCGCGGCCGCCGGCAGGCCGGGCGATCTCGGCGGTCGGCGGCGTTCTGGCGAGCGTCGGCAACAAGGGCGACCTGGTGCTCTTCGCGGCGACGCCCGAGGAATACCGCGAGCTGACCCGGCTGCCGGTGCTCGACCGGGGCGGGTACGCCTTCCCGAGCTTCACCGGCGGCATGTTCGTGGTGCGCAACCTCGAGCGGATGGCCGCGGTACGCGTCGACAGCGACCTCGCGCCGCGACTTGCCGTCGTCGACGTGTCGGACCGCATCAAGGGCTCGTTCGGCAGCTGGGTCGAATCGGTCGAGGCTCTCGCCGAAAGCGAGCGCGCGGCGGCGGTAGTCGAGAAGTTCGCGGAGATCGAGCCGGCGCCGCTGGTCGAGGACAATCTGGCGCACTTCGTGTGGCGCGGAGAGGCGGCGGACGTCGGCGTCTCCGGCGACATCGCTCCACAGGGCGAGGAGCTCGCGCTCTACCGCGTCGCCGGGACCGACCTCTTCTTCCGTAGCGTCGAGCTCGACGCCAAGGCGCAGTACACCTACGGCTTCACCGTCGACTACGGTCAGCCGGCGCCTGATCCCCGGAACCCGTACTCCGTGGACATGGGGTTTGCCGTCGCCTCCGAGCTGCGCATGCCCGAGTGGCCGGCGTCGCCCCATCTCGAGGCGCCCGCCGAGGACGCCGCTCGCGGCGAGCTCGACAGCTTCCCGTTCCACTCCGAGATCCTCGACAACACCCGCGAGCTCAGGGTCTGGCGGCCGGCCGGCTACGCCGGCTCGGAGGAGCGCTACCCCGTGCTCATCGTCAACCACGGCGATAACCTGCTGCGCGGCGGCCTGATGCGCAACACCCTCGACAACCTGGTGGGCGCGAGCGTGGCGCCGCTGATCGCGGTGTTCGTGCCGCGGGTCGAGGCGGCGGAGTACGGCGGCGACAAGGCCGACGGCTACAACCGCTTCCTGGTCGAGGAGCTGCTGCCGCACATCGACAAGCACTACAAGACCGACGGCGAGAATCGGGCGATCCTCGGCCCGGGCTCGGCCGGGGTCGCCGCCCTCTACGCGTCGTTCCGGCATCCAGACGTCTTCGCGCAGGCCGCGGCGCAGAGCTACTACCCGATCCCGCCGGCGCAGGATCTCCTGCCCGAGATGATCGCCGCCGAGGGCGCCAAGCCGAAGCAGGTCTACGTTGTCTGGAGCAACCACGACTACGACCTCGGCGCCGGCCGCCGCGCCGACGACGCTTCGCGCGAGATCCTCGCGGCGCTCCGCTCCGCCGGCGTCAACGCCGTCGAGCAGGTTGCCGACTACTCCCCCGGCTGGGGCGGCTGGCGCGGCCAGCACGACGACATCCTGGCGGCGCTGTTTCCGGCGGAGGAGTCGCCGGCGGAGTAGAACACCGTCGGCAAGACAAGCGCGCACGGGTTCGTGGTTGCCGAGCCGCGGCGCGCTTCAGGATCGGTCCGTCCCCTCCAGGGTGACCCGATTCCGACCTTCCGCCTTCGACCGGTAAAGCGCTTCGTCGGCCTTGCGCAGCACCGTGCCGAAGTCCGAGGCGTCGAGGGCGTAGCTGGAGACACCCATCGAGAGCGAGATCTCGAGCTGCTGGCTGGTGAATCTCCGGCCGGCGGCCAGCGCGCGCAGCTCTTCGGCGAGATGGGCGGCTTCGGGGCCTTCGGTAGCCGGCAGGATGAGGACGAACTCGTCGCCACCGTAACGGGCGACGGAGTCGGCGGAGCGCAGGCGGGAGCGCAGCAGGCCGGCGACGCCGCGCAGCACCTCGTCGCCGACGAGATGGCCGTGAAGGTCGTTGATCTCCTTGAAGCGGTCGACGTCGACCAGAATGACGGAGAACGTCCGCCCGGTCTCGAGAGCGTTGGCCCGGGCCTTGTCGAGGCTGAGCTGCAGGGCGAGCCGCGAGCCGGTTTCGGTGAGCGGATCCTCGGCCGCCCGGGTGAAGTAGTCGAGGCGGACGAGGGCGCCCGAGAGGAGGTGGGCCAGGGCGCGGAAGAACGACCGGTCGGCATTGTCGTAGGGCTGCTCGCGGTGCCGCCGCACGGCCAGGAACCCGACCTCGCGCCGCTCGCGGTGAGCCTCGGAGGCGGGCACCAGATCGGCCCAGAAGGGCTCGAAGAGCGAGCACCCGCCGAGAGGGCCTGGATCTCCGTCTCGGGCCATCGCCTCGGTCAGCTCAGTGGCGAGTGCGCGCAGCTCGTCGGGTCGGTCGCCGCGGACGTTGATGCTGACCGGCTCGCCCGGCGCGCCGATCAGCACGAGCAGGGCGTCGTCGCTGCGTGTCGAAGCGAGGGCGCCGTCGATCGCCTGATCGAGGTGCTCCTGGTGCAGCTCGCCGGCCGCGAGACAGGCGCCAAGGGCTTCGATGATCGCCATGTTCTCGGTGCGGCGGGTCAGCTGATCGACGAGCTCGGCGCTGCGCAGCAGCGTGCCGA
>JAHEKO010000212.1 GCA_024638355.1 Acidobacteriota bacterium | reverse complement strand
CCTGCTCACCGCGGTCGCCAAGAGCACGCCCATGCTGCTCTACCTCGACAACTACCTGAGCTCCGCCGACGGCCCCAACGAAAACTACGCCCGCGAGCTGCTCGAGCTCCACACCCTGGGCAACGAGCACTACTTCGGCACCGTGCCACGCAGTCAGGTGCCGGTCGACGCCGGCGGCATCCAGGTCGGCTTCGTCGACGAGGACGTGTTCGCCGTCACGCGGGCGCTGACCGGCTGGTCCCTGACCGCCGATCCGTGGTGGAACCTGCGCAGCGGCGACGGCACCTTCTACTATCGCCACGACTGGCACGACACCGGCGTCAAGAACGTCCTGGGGCAGGTGCTGCCCGCCGACCAGCCGCCGCAGCAGGACGGCCAGGACGTCCTCGATCTGCTCGCCGCGCATCCCGGAACCGCGAAGTTCGTCTCCCGCAAGCTCTGCCGTCGGTTGATCGGCGACTTCGCGCCCGAGAGCGTGGTCGAGGCCGCCGCCCAGACCTTCCTGGCCGAGGCCGCCCAGCCCGACCAGCTGGCTCGGGTCGTCCGCACGATCCTCCTGTCGAGCGAGTTCAGGAGCACCTGGGGCGCCAAGGTCAAGCGGCCCTTCGACGTCATGGCCAGCGCACTCCGCGCGGCCAACGCCGACTTCCCCTTCATCGAAGGCGATTCGGAGAGTGAGAGCCTCGACTGGCGCTTCTACCAGACCGGTCACTACTGCTTCGCCTGGCACCCGCCCAACGGCTACCCCGACGTCTCCGAGGCCTGGGTCAGCTCGGGCCCGCGGGTCATGACCTGGCGATTGACCAACTGGTTGATGGACTACAACTGGTCGATCGACAGCTTCCGGATCGACGTCACGGCCGAAACCCCGGCCGGCGTGCGCTCCGCCAACGCTCTCGTCGACTACTGGCTCGACCGCATCCTCGGGCGGCCCATCGCCGACGTCGATCGCACCCGCATCGTCGAGTTCATGGCCCAGGGCCACAACCCCGACTTCGACCTGCCGCTCGACAGCGACGACGACGTGCAGTCGCGGCTCCAATCGATGGTCGGTCTCATCTTCATGTCGCCCGACTTCCAATGGCGTTGAGAGAGGTTCCGCCACATGTCTGAGATCACACGACGCGGGTTCGTGGTCGGCTGCTCGACGGCGATCGCCGCGATGGCCGGATCGCGCTTCAACAGCCTGGCCTTCGCCGCCCCCGGCGATCAGGACACGCTGGTGGTCATCTTCTTGCGTGGCGGCATGGACGGCCTCAACTTGATACCGCCCATCGCCGGCGCCGATCGCGGCTACTACGAGGCGGCGCGCCCCAGCCTCCAGGTGCCGGTGAGCGGCCCGGGGGCCGCCATCCCGCTCGACTCGCAGTTCGGCATGAGTCCGGACGCGGCTCCGCTCTTCGACCTCTACCAGAACGGCAGCCTGTCGCTGGTCGTGGCCACCGGACTCGACGAGGCGAATCGCAGCCACTTCGACTCGATGGCGTTCATCGAGACCGGCACCCCGGGCACCCTCCACACCCCGACCGGATGGCTGACGCGACATCTCCAGTCGTCGGCCGAGATCCCGGACGAGCTGGTGATGCCCTCGCTCTCGATGGGCGATCTGCAGCCGGCCTCGCTCCGGGGCGACCGCGAGACCGTCAACATCAACGATCCGAGCTCCTTTACGCTCAATACGGGACCGTGGCTCTGGCGCGGGCCCCAGCGGGCCGCCGTCCGCAGCCTCTACCAGTCCGACAGCAGCCTGGTGCACGTCACCGGCAACCAGGCGCTCGACGCGGTGGACATCATCGAGCTCTACGCCGGCGACAACTATCAGGCGGCCAACGGCGCGGTCTACCCCGACAGCAACTTCGGCGATCACCTCCAGGTCATCGCGCAGATGATCAAGCTCGACCTCGGCCTGCAGGTCGCCACCCTCGACATCGGCGGTTGGGACACGCACGCCGGCCAGGAGTACGTTCTGGCCTCGCTCCTCTCCGATCTGTCCGGCGGCCTGATGGCGCTCTACACCGATCTCGACGGCGGCGGCGCCCAGAACTACGCCGGCAAGCTGACCGTCGTGGTGCAGAGCGAGTTCGGGCGGCGGTTCGAGGAGAACGCCGACGACGGCACCGACCACGGTCACGGCAACGTCATGATGGTCCTGAGCGGCAGCGCTACCGGAGGCATCCACGGCGCCTGGCCCGGCCTGGCGCCGGGGCAGCTCTTCGAAGGCGACGATCTGGCGGTGACCACCGACTACCGGCGCGTCCTCAGCGAGATCCTGATCCGGCGGCTGGGCAACAACAAGCTGGGGATCGTCTTTCCCGGCTACACCGACTACCAGCCGCTCGGCGTCGTCTCGGGAACCGACCTGGTGCCCGACTACAAGGGCGGCCCGGGATCGCTGATCTTCTCCGACGGCTTCGAATCGGGAGACACCTCGGCATGGGGCTGAAGCTAGCCGCGCGTCTGGCGCCTCTCGTCGTCGCCGGCCTGGTCACCGGCCCGGCGGCGACGCTCGAGGCCGCCGGTATCGAGATCACGGCCCTCGCCGCCGCCGAAGGCTCGCAAGGCCTGCGGGTGCACCTGGGGCCCGAGTGCCACGCCAGCCAGACGCTCTTCCTGGACTCCGACGACGGCCCCCTCCAGGGCGACTACGAGGCGTGCCGGGTCAGCGCCGAGGGGGTAGAGGTCGCCGGCGCGGGCGCCACGTTGCGCGCGGCGGAGCTCATCGTCCTGGGTGATGGGTTCAGGGTCCCCGCGCAGGCGAGCCTCGAGCTGGTGATCGACGCGAGTCTCCCCGGGGCTCCGACCCACGTGCGCGACCAGAGTCCCATCGCCGAGACCGTCTACACCGCGCGCTTCTCGTCGCGGCTCGACGATCTGGCGCTCCCGCCGGGCGAGCACATCGATACCCTCGTCGCCTACTCCGCCGCCGAGGAGACGATCTTCCGGCTGGCGGTCGAGACCGCCCCCGGCGGCGGCTTCCAGCTCAGCCTGGCCGCGCGACAGGACGGCGGCGGCATGGTCCTGACGCCGCCCGGTCAGGAGATCGCCGTGCCTGCCGGCTGGCACCTGGTCGAGCTGACCTGGTCCGCGGCGCCCGGGGCCGGAAGGCTGGAGCTCGCCGTCGACGGCGGCGTGCCGGCCGGGCTGGTCGACCTCGACAACGGCGCCGCCGCGGTCGAGACGATCCGCTGGGGGGCGGTCGACGGCGCGGTGTTGACCGCCTCGGGCTCGATCGATCTCGACAGCTTCACCTCCACCCGCTGAGCGCGCCGGCGAGGCGAGCGGCTTCTGATACCGTCTCTCCGGCTCTCATGCTGCGGACCTCTTCGCTGTGGCTCCTCGCTGTCACCGTGGCCGGCCTCGGCGGCCTCGCGCAGGGCTCCGAAGCCGCGCCCGACGACCGCACCGCCGAGGCGCCGGACGGGTCCTTCTCGATCACCTTCCCCGACTCGTGGCGGGCCGTCCCGACCCGCGAAGGCGACTACGTCCAGCTCGCCCTCTTCGCCGAAGGGCCGCTCGACATCTCCATAGTCGTCGGCGCGCGCCCGCTCGACGAAACCGAGCGGGCGCTCGATCGGCGCCGGTTGCTGGATCGGATGATCGAGCTGACCATGATCAACAGCGCCACGCTGGGCAACGAGATCGTCCACGTCGGTCGCATCGATCCGCTGATCGAGGACTGGCCCGCCTTCGCCGCCGTGGCGACCAACGCCGATCGATCCAAGATGCTCACCACCTCGCGCTCCTTCGACGCCGAGCGCGCCTACGTGGTGACGACGCTGACCGACAATCAGCAAGGGAGCGCCGACCTCGGCGCGATCGTTCAACGAGTCGTGAGCTCGCTGTCGGTGCACCCTCCGGCCCCGGCCCAGCCGCCCTCCGGCGACGGCGGGCGGCCCTAGAGCAGCGCTTCGGCCCAGGCCTCTTCGTTGAAGCCGACGAGCGCCGTGGCGCCGGCCCGGATCGTCGGCGCGCGCAGGTTGCCGGTGGCGCCGAGGAATCGATCGAGGACCTCCCCGTCGACCGCGCCTCCGGTCTCGAAAGTGTCGAGACGCCGCCCCTTCGAGACGATCACCCGCTTCGACTCGGCGAGGATCGCGCGCGCCTCCTTGCGGCCGAGCTTCCGCGACGCCGGAACCCGCTCGCCGGGCTCGAGCCCATGCGCGTCCATGAACTTGGACGCCTTGGCGCAGCCGTTTCAGCCGCTGCGGAAGTAGTACCAGTCGATCTTCCGAGCCATGGTCCGCCGAGAATAGCCGCCGCCCCCGCGCCGCGCAAGCCTGGCAAACGGGCGCACTGGCAAACGGGCTGCCCGGCCGAAGCCGAGCAGCCCGCGAGCCGACTTGCTATGCGCCGGAAGCTAGCGGTTCCACTTCCAGTCGTACTTCAGCCGCGCGTACCAGAAAGAGCCGTTGAAGCCGAAGGGCGAGAACTGGCTGTAGCGGTTTCCGACACCCGACCGCGCTCCCGTGTTGACGTCGGGAAACGTGTCGAAGATGTTCTGACCGCCGACGCTGAGCGTCACGCCCTGCCCGAAGGTGTAGGCCGCCTCGAGATCGAAGAGGTGCTTGCCGCCGTAGACGGCGACGTCCTCGGAATCGAACCAGTCGTCGTAGTAGCTCAGCCGGCCGAGGACGCGCAGCTTTTCGCCCACCCGCTGGTTGACCGTCAGCGTGTAGCGCTGCTCGGGCAGGGCCTCCTGCAGCTCGCGAATCCGCGTCTGGTCCAGCGTGGCCGGGTTGAAGCGAGTGACCTCGGTGTCGGTCTGGTTGAAGAGCAAGCTGAAGTCGGTGTTGCCGTTCAGCGCGGCCGGCGTCCAGGTGGCCACGATGTCGACGCCCTGCGTCTCGGTGTCGAAGTCGTTGGTGAAGAAGCGGAAGTTCTGGAGGTTGCCGGCGCTGGTGATGCCCTCCATGATCAGCTGATCGACCTCTTCTTGGGTCAGCTCGAAGAGCTGGGTCTGGGTGATGCGATCCTTGAGCTCGACCTGGAAGAAGTCCACGGTCAGCAGGAAGTTGCCGTTCTCGTAGACGCCGCCGATCGCATAGTTCGTCGACTCCTCGGGCTGAAGCGGCTGGCCGCCACGGAGCTGCGCCACCCGGGAGTTGGGCGGGATCGTGCCGTTATTGACCAGGTCCATCAGCACCAGATCGAACTCGGTCGAGACGTTGAACGCGTTCGACTGACCCGGCGTCGGCGCCCGGAAACCGGTGCTCGCCGCGGCGCGCAGCTGGAAGCTCTCGGACAACTTGTAGCGGCCCGAGAGCTTGCCGTTGGTCGTGCTGCCGAAGTCGTCGAAGTCCTCGTAGCGCAGCGCTACGCCGAACGTCCACCTGTCATCGGCGCTGGTGCGCTCGAGGTCGCCGTAGATCGCCCAGTTGGAGCGGCTCCAGGAGCCGGCCGCGATCGGGCCGAAGCCCGGGAAGCCGTTCGAGGCCGCGCTGAAGCCCTGGTCGACGAGCGGCCCGAGCTGGTACGACTCGACCTGGCCGATGCCGATGGTGAACTCCTCGTCGCGCCACTCGAGGCCGCCGGCGACGTTGGTCCGGTCGTTCAGCGGGTAGGTGACGTCGAAGTTGAAGTTGAGGTCTTCCTGCTTGTAGAGACCCGGATCGAATGAGGTGGGCGTATCCGGCCCGAGCGAGGCGTTGACGGTGTTGAAGATGAAGAAGTCGACCTCGTTGCTGCCCTGGCTGAAGCTCACGTCCCAGCCGAGGCCGTTCGACAGAGCTCCGCGCACGCCGGCGGTGATGGCGATGTCCTCGACGTCGCCGCCGAAGTTCGGCGTAAAGCCACCGGGGAAGAGCTCCTGGAACGAGAAGCAGTTCGGATCGTTGAACACCTGGTCGAGAGCCGCGGGGTCCGGCACGTTGTCGGTGATGGAGACCACCGGGCAGTTGCCGGAGCCGTCGCCGGTCAGATCGCCGATCAGCAGGGTATCGCCCCCGTCACCGCTGAAGACCGCGCTCCGGGTGTTCGGATTCCGGAAGAAGAACCCGCCGGTCACTGTCTTGGTCACGTAGTTGGTGTGGGCGTAGAGCTGCTGCCCGCCGCCGGTCACGTAACCGAAGTTGCCCCAGAACTTGAAGTCGTCCTCGATCTCGGGCGAGCCCCAGATCTGCGCCGGGTTGCGCACGTTGGTGTTGCCAGCCGCGATCAGCCCCGCCGCGTCGTCGCGCTGCACGCTGCGATCGGTGGGGTCGCTGAAGCCGTACTCGAGGCTCAAGTTGGCGAAGCCGGTGTCGCCGAGCGGAAAACCGAAGTTTCCGGCGATCGACGCCAGATCGCCGTCACCCGCCGTGTAGCCGCCGGTGCGGACCTCGAGGCTGCCGCCGTCGCTCGCGTCCTTGAGCATGAAGTTCATGACGCCGGCGATGGCGTCGGAGCCGTACTGCGCCGAGGCGCCGTCACGCAACACTTCGACCTGGCGTAGCGCGATCGCCGGGATCGCCGAGATGTCGGGACCCTGCGCGCCGTCGGCGACGCCGTTGCCGAGCCAGTAGATCACCGCCGCGCGGTGCCGGCGCTTGCCGTTGACCAGCACCAGGGTGTGATCCGGAGCCAGATTCCGGAGGTTGGCCGGACGCACCACCGTGGCGGCGTCGCTGATCGGCTGGGTGTTCACGTTGTACGAGGGCGCCAGCGAACGCAGCAGCGTGCTGACGTCGGTGTCACCCTGGTTGATGAAATCCTCGGACGAGATCACGTCGACCGGGACCATCGATTCGGTCGCCGACCGTCCCTCGGTCCGGGTACCGGTCACGACGATCACCTCGGAGAA
>JAHEKO010000211.1:2743-6794 GCA_024638355.1 Acidobacteriota bacterium | reverse complement strand
CGGCTGAATGGAGTCGAGTCGAGCTGCGGCCACCCTACGCCCCAGCCGCTATGATTCGACCCCGTGGCCTGGTACAAGGAGTGGTTCGGGCAGGACTACCTCGAGCTCTATTCGCATCGCGACGTCGACGAAGCCGAGCGGCATGCCGACTTCGTCGAAAGGGTGCTGGTCGGGGATGACGGGGACGCGCCGCGTCCGAATGCGGTCCTCGATCTGGCCTGCGGCGCGGGCCGCCACACCCAGGCGCTGCGCGCTCGCGGCTACCGCACGCTCGGCCTCGACCTGTCGCTGACGCTCCTCACCCAGCCGCCGCCCTTCCCCAAGGTCGCGGGCGACATCCGCGAGCTGCCGTTCGCCGACGCGAGCTTCGACTGGGTGCTCAACTTCTTCACCTCGTTCGGCTACTTCGACAACGAGCGCGAGAACTTCCGGGTGCTCGAGGAGATTGCCCGGGTGCTGGCCCCGGGCGGGCGCTTCCTGATCGATCTCTTCAACCGCGAACCGGTGATCGCCGGCCTGGTGCCGAGCGAGACGCGCGAGCTGGATGGCGGCGTGGCCGAGATCGAGCGCTGGTTCGACGACGAGACCGACCGGGTCAACAAGCGGATCCGGATCTTGACGGGCGGCCGCGAGCGGACGTTCGTCGAGAGCGTACGCGCCTACTCGGAGCCCGAGGTCAGCATCGGCCTGCGCTGGGCCGGGCTCGAGCGCGACCGGCTCTTCGGCGACTTCGACGGCGCGGCTTTCGGACCCGAGAGCGATCGCCTGATACTGGTCGGCCACCGGCCGGGAGCGAACCGGCGATGAGCGACACGCCGGCGGGGGTGCCCCTCGCCGATCTGCTGCCGCCGCTGCCGGCCGCCTTCCTCGCCGGCGATCACCTCGACCTCTTGGAGCCGCTCGAGTTCTTGAGGGAGCTGGGCGAGCCGGGCGAGCCGCCCAGCGTCGACCGTGAGGCGTTGGCCCGCGAGCTGGCGGTGGCGAACGCCGCCTACGGTCACGGCGCCGCCGACGAGATGGCGGGCAAGCTGGCCGATCCGGCGACCCACGTGGTGGTCACGGGCCAGCAGCCGGGGCTCCTGGGCGGACCGCTCTACACGCTGTCGAAAGCGATCGCTGCGGCGCGCTGGGTCGAGCGCCTGGAGGCCGCCGGCCGGCCGGCGGTGGCGGTCTTCTGGGTGGCGACCGAAGACCACGACTACCGCGAGGTTTCGAGCGCGGTCTTCCAGACCGTCGACGGCTCGCGCGTCTTCTCGCTGGGAGACGATCCGAGTCCGCTGACGCCGGTGGGCATGAGGACGCTCGGGGCCGAGGTGACGCGGGTGCTCGATGACCTGCGGCAGGCGAACCCGGGCGATCGATGGACCGCATGGGTCGATGAGCTCGGCCGCTGGTACCGACCCGACGCCCGCTTCGGTGAAGCGTTCAGCCGGCTGCTGGTCGGCATGATGGGCGACCGCTCCCCGCTGATGCTCGACTCGATGCTGCCGGCGCTCAAGCAGGCGCAGCGGCCGTGGCTGCGGCGGCTCGTGGAGGAGCGCCGGGAGATCGAAGCCGCCTTCCTCGACCGTGACGAGCGGATCGCCGCCGCCGGGTTCGACCTGCAGGTGAAGCCGTCGCCGGGCGCGAGCCCGCTCTTTCTTCTTCAGGGTGTGGAGCGCCGCCGGATCGAGTGGCGCGACGGCGGCCGCTTCGGCCTCCGCGGGCTGGAGGATTTCGAGCGGCCGGTCGAATGGCTGCTCGAGACGATCGACGAGAATCCGGGCGTGGTGAGCCCCGGAGTGATGGCGCGAACGCCGCTGCAGGACGCGACTCTCGGGACGTCGATCCTCGTGTTCGGACCGGGCGAGGTCTCCTACATTCCGCAGGTGGCTCCCCTCTACGCGCACCTCGGCATCGCCGCGCCCCGGGTGACCCTCCGTCCTCAGGCGCTGGTTCTGGCCCGCCATCAGCTCGACAAGCTCGCCGATCTGGGCATCGAGCTCGGCGAGCTGCTGGCGCCGGAGATGGATCTCGACCGCGCGCTGTCGGGTGGCAAGGAGGAGGATCTGGTCGGGCCGATCCGCTCTCGAATCGACGGCGAGCTCGAGCGTCTCAAGGAGGTGGCCGCCGGCGTCGACCCCAACCTCGAGTCGCCCTGGAAGAAGACCGCGCAGCAGGTCGGCCGTGCCATGGACGCCTTCACCGGCCGGCTGGCTGGCGCGGTCGCCCGCAAGAGCGAGATCGACCGCCGGCGCCTCGAAGACCTGCGCGACAGCTGCCGTCCGCTCGGAACGCTCCAGGAGCGCTCCCTCGCCACCGCCCACTTCCCCGGCAAGTACGGCGATCGCTTCGTCTCGAGCCTCTTCGAGCAAATCGATCTGGATCCGACCCGGTTGCAGATAATCTCGCCCTGACCAGATGATGCAGCCTTCCCGAAACATGTCCTGTACCTTCCACGCGGAGCTTCGCTAGATGTCGCTCGACGTCCTGGCGATCGGCAGCCACCCGGACGACGTGGAGATCGCCTGCGGTGGAACCCTGGCGCTGCTGGCGCGCCGCGGGCGCAGCGTGGGCATTCTGCATCTGACCTGCGGCGAGGCCGGGACGCGGGGAACCGTCGAGGAGCGCCGGCGAGAGGCCGAGGCCGCCGCCGCGGCGCTCGGCGCGACCGAGCTCGGCATCCTCGATCTCGGCGACGGCGGGCTGCGCACCGGCCGCGAGGAGGAAGAGCAGCTCATCGAGCGCCTGCGCCACTGGCGGCCGGCGCTGGTGATCGGCCCGGCGCCGCGCGATCGCCACCCCGATCACGGCCGCGCACATCGGCTGGTGGCGGATGCCTGCTTCTACGCCGGCCTCGCGCGGCGCGGTAGCGGAACGCCCCATCGACCCGCGGCTATCTTCCACTACATGCAGCACGACCCCTTCGAGCCGAGCTTCATCGTCGACGTCACCTCGGCGTGGGCCGCCAAGCTCGAAGCGCTCGCGGCCTACGAGAGCCAGCTCCACCAGCCGGGCGCCGAGCGGCCGGAGCCACCGACGAAGGTGGCGTCGCCCGAGTACCGCGCGGCGATCGAAGGGCGGGCGCGCCACTTCGGACTGCTGATCAACGCCGCCTACGGCGAGCCGTTCGGCAGCCGCCTGCCGCTGGCGGTGAGCGACCCGCTCGAGCTGGTGCCCGGGGGCTTGTCGTGAGGGTCGGCATCAGCTGCTACCCGACCTGGGGCGGCTCGGGCATCGTCGCCACCGAGCTGGCGATGGCGCTGGCCGAGGGCGGCGACGAGGTGCACGTGCTGAGCTACGCGCAGCCGTCGCGGCTCGAGCTGGTGAACCCGAATCTGAGCTATCACGAGGTCGTCGTTCCCAACTATCCGCTGTTCGACTATCCGCCCTACTCGCTGGCGCTGGCCACGCAGCTGGTCGAGGTGGCGCGGCACCAGAGCCTCGATCTGGTGCACGTGCACTATGCCGTGCCCAACGCGGTCTCGGCGGTGCTGGCGCGCGAGATCCTGGCCCCGCAGGAGCTCAAGGTGGTGACCACCCTGCACGGTACCGACATCACCCTGGTGGGCAACGACCCCAACTATCTCGAAACGACGCGCTACGGCATTTCGCAGAGCGACGCGGTGACGGCGGTCTCCGAGGCGCTCCGGCGGCAAACGGAGGAGAAGCTCGGCGTCGAGAGGGCGATCGACGTGGTGCCCAACTTCGTCGACCCGAGGCGTTACGAGAGGGTGCGCGGCACGCCGGGCGCGCAGCGCTGGGCGAAGGGCGACGAGCGGATCCTCCTCCACATCTCCAACTTCCGGCCGGTCAAGCGCGTGCTCGACGTCGTCGGCATCTGGGACCGGGTGCAGAAAGAGGTGCCCTGCCGGCTGCTGCTGGTCGGCGACGGACCCGATCGCGCGCAGATCGAGCAGTACTGCCGCGACTGCGACATCTGCGACCGGATCACCTTCCTCGGCAATCTGCCGCTCATCGAGGAGATTCTGGTCGGGGCCGACCTCTTCCTGCTGCCCTCGGAGACCGAGTCGTTCGGACTCGCGGCGCTCGAGGCGCTGTCGTGTGAAGT
>JAHEKO010000211.1:0-2643 GCA_024638355.1 Acidobacteriota bacterium | reverse complement strand
CCGTGGAGGACCGTTGGCCGACCGCCGAGCTCGGCGTCGAGCTGCCCTACGAGCGGCTCGGGGCGCTGAAGCGCCTGGTTCACCCGCCGGAGGTGGTGCTCGAAAGCTCGGAGTACGGCGCGAACGTGCGCGCGGTGCTGATCGTGCGCGCCGATCGCGTCGCCGCGGTCGAGGCTTCCCTCGCGGAGATCGGCGCGAGGCGATTCTCGTGAACGCGAGGGCCGAATGCGGCTGGCGAGCCATCCGCATTTGGAATAGACTGCAGGCACCGATTAGGTCGGTTTTTTCGAAGCCTCAACTGCCAACAGCGGTAGGAGAACTGTGTGATGACCGAACCCGCGCCCCCGCCACCTCCATCCAGTCCACCCCCTCCGCCCTCCTCCGGTAGCGGCGGCGGAGCCGCGAGCGACAACCGCGGCATCATGATCGTCCTCTCCTACCTCTGGCTGTTGGCCTTGATTCCGCTGCTGGTCGAAAAGGACGACAAGGAGGTGCAGTGGCACGCCAAGCACGGTGTCGTGCTGATGGTGGCCGAGATCATCCTCTGGATTGTTCTCACCGTGCTTTCGCTGGCGCTCAGCGTGGTCGGCATTGGCTGCCTGCTCGCCATCTTCCAGATGGTTCTCAGCCTGGTGATCATCGTCATCCACATCATCTGCATCGTGAAGGGCGTGGGCGGCGAGCGCTTCCTGATTCCGGGCGTCAGCCAGTACGCCGACCGCTTCTGATCGACGGCGGTTGAGGCCCGGCCGGCGAGCGCGCGGCCGGGCCCTCCGCTGTCCTCCGGGAGAGCCGAGTGATCGATTCCGCAGACTCGAGCCTGGCGCCGCCGCCTCCTCCGGCGGCGGGCGGCCAGGGCAATCCCTGGGAGCGGCGGGCGAGCCTCGGTTACGGCGCCGGCCTGCTCGAGAGCATCAAGCTGTTCATCGTCAGCCCGTCGGCGGCCTACGAGCAGACCCTCAAGCGGGGCGACTTCCTGAGCCCTCTGCTGTTCGCCGTCATCGTCGGTTGGTTCGGGGCGATCCTCGGCCAGATCTGGCAGTTCTTCTTCCAGGGCTCGCTGCTGAACCTGATACCTCCGGACGTGCGCGATCAGGTCGTGCCCTTCCTGTCGACCACGCCGATCGAGCTGGCGATCAGCATGATCCTGTTGCCGATCTTCCTGGTCATCGGCCTCTTCATCTGGAGCTTGCTCTTTCACCTCTCCCTGCTTCTGGTCGGCGCTCTGGGCGTTTCGGAGAGCGGCTTCGAGGGGACCTTCCGAGTCAACGGGTACGCGTACGTGGTCCAGCTGGCGGCTGTCGTGCCCTTCATCGGCTGGATTATCGGGCTCGTCTGGTTCGTCGCGCTGCAGACGATCGGCGCCGCCCGCATCCACGACACCACCCCCGGGCGGGCCTTCGTCGGCGCGGTGCTGCCGCTCTTCGTCTGCTGCGTCTGCTTCGGGTTGATAGCGGTGATGTTCGGAGCACTGGTGGCCAGCGCCTTTCAGTCCGGCTGACCCGATGTCGCCACACCGGCAGCTGGCCCTCCTCTGGGGCGGGGTCGCCGCCGCGATCGTCGCCCTGTCGCCCCTGGCGGCGCGGCTCGCGGCCGGCCTTCCGGCCTGCCCGGTGCGTGCCTGGCTCGACCTTCCCTGCCTGACCTGCGGAGCGACGCGGGCGGCTCTCGCCCTGGCCCGCTTGGATCCGGCCACGGCTCTGGCGCTCAATCCGCTCGCGGCACTCGGGTGGATCGGCCTCGTGGGCGGGGGCCTGGCCGCCGGCATCCTGGCGGCTGCCGATCGGCCGCTGCCGCGGCTTCGGCTGCGGCCGACTCCGCACCTGCGCCTGGCCCTCGCCGCCGTTCTGCTGGCCAACTGGACCTACCTGCTCCTGGCCGGCGTCTGAGGAGCACGCCGAGCATGCGCGTCAGACTCGGGAAGGCGAGGGTCGCCCTCCTGGCGCTGCTGCTGGTCTTCGGCTGGGATGTGATCCGGCCGCCGGAACGGCAGCTCACCGCCCGCCTGCTGATCGGCGGCATCGATCTCTATCAGGCCACGCTGTCGCCGGTTCTCGGGGCCACCTGCCGCTTCGAGCCCTCCTGCAGCCGCTACGCCGAGGCCTCGATTCGCCGCTACGGAGCGATCCGCGGGAGCTGGCGGGGCCTGACCCGGCTCGCGCGCTGCGGCCCGTGGACTCCGGCGGGAACGATCGATCCACCCTAGCCTGAAGCCCGCTCCTGCGGGCCGGATTCCCCGAGCCGAAGTGAACTGGCTCACTGGGCCGCGCGTTGCGGAACTCCATAATCTTTGGGGTGCTGGACGTGGACCCCAGATTCCGCGACCGCCGGCATGCGGCGGATCGCGTCAGGCGCTCGCGACGGCTGGTTTGGATCGGCCCGATCTGCCTGGTCGCGATCCTGCTGCTGGCGACGACGAGCGCCGAGATCGCGCGCCGGCAGAGCCGCGCGGTCGGTGTCGGCCTCGAAGAGACCGCGGACGGGCTGCAGGTCACGTGGGTGGACCCGGGCGGTCCGGCCGCCGCCGCGGGCGTGGAGGCCGGCGATGTCCTGAGCCGGGTCGGCGGACGCGAGGTTCTGGACTTCCCGTCCTACGACGTCGCCGCCAGCACCTTCGTGCGCGGGGCGAGCGTCGACTTCGAT
>JAHEKO010000210.1 GCA_024638355.1 Acidobacteriota bacterium | reverse complement strand
GTGCCGCGGCCGTAGCGGCAGTGGTCGGTGGCGCAGCTGGCGATCACGATGCGCCGGGCGCCGCGCTCGCAGAGGTCGAGCAGCGTTCCGGCGCCAACCTCACCGCCACACCGCAGCCAGAGCGGCACCAGCTCGCCGGCGGCGCGCTCGAGGCGCGGCCCGAGCTCGGCGGCGCGCTGGCGACAGGCGACGACGACCACCGGGCCGGGCTCCGTCCGCGCCGGACCGCCATCCGTGAGCAGCTGGGGCAGGTCGGCCGGGCGAGGCGAGGGCAGGTCGGGCACCACGGCGTCGGTCGGGCACGCGGCCAGGCAGAGATTGCAGCCGCGGCAGCGGGCGGGCTCGATGCGAACCTTCGACTCGGGCTTCTCGGGATCGAGGAACGAGATCGCTTCGAAGCCGCAGACCTCGGCACAGCGGGCGCAGCCGCGGCAGAGCTCCTCGACGACCCGTGCCCGTGCCGGGATCAGTTCGACGTCGGGCAACCACTCGCCGTCGACCGGGCGGCAGGCGCCCACCGCGCCCGACTCGAGCGCCAGCGCCGTCTGGCTCGGCGCGCGGATCAGCTGCAGCGTCGGCGGCGCGGCGCCCTCTCCCGGCAGACGTAGCCAGATGTGACGGCGCCCGCACGAAGCCGCGCAGATGCGGCACTCGCTGCACGGACCGCAGCGTAGACAGCGCTGAGCTTCCGCGACGGCGACCTCCTGCGAGAAGGCCATCTCCGTCTCGGCGAACTCGCGACCGACGATCGGTTGCCCGACAGGTGGATGCAGACGCTCGGCGGGTGCCGGCGGGGCGTCGGGGAGGCCGAACTCGGGGAGCGGCTGCGGCGCCCCGCTTTCGAGCTCCGGGTCGCAGCTGCCGGTCGATAGGAAGCGCTCGATGGACTCCGCGGCGCGGTGGCCGGCGGCGATCGCGTCGATCACGGTTGCCGGCCCGGTGACCACGTCGCCGGCGGCGAAGACGCCGTGCAGCCCGGCCGCGAGCGTCGCTGGATCGGCCGTCAGACGGCTGCGGCTCGCCAGCCGACCGCGAACGTCTTCGGGCAGAAAGCTCAGATCGGCCTCCTGGCCGACCGCCAGGAGAACCAGGTCGGCCTCGATAGTCGACTCGGTGCCCGGGATCACGACGGGCTGCCGCCGGCCGCTGTCGTCGGGCTCACCCAGCGCCACGTCCAGGCATTCGATCCCGCGCAACTCGCCGTCGGCGATGACCGCGCGTACCGGCGCCTTCAGATAGCGCAGCCCGACCCCCTCGCGCTCGGCCGTTTCGACCTCCTCGGCCGAGGCGGGCATCTCCTTCCAGTGGCGGCGATAGACGATCTCGACCGAGCCGGCCCCCAGGCGCAGGGCGGTGCGCGCCGCCTCGACCGCGGTCGAGCCACCGCCGACCACGACCACCCGGCCGGTGATCGGGTAGCGGTCGCCCCGGTTGACCTGCCGCAGGAAGGCGAGCGCGTCGCGGATCTCCGGCCGCTCTTCCTCGGCGAGATCCAGGCGCCGGCCGAGTTGAGCTCCGACCGCGATCAGGACGGCGGAGAAGCCGTCGTCGAGCAGCTCGGTGAGGGCCAGCTCGCGGCCGATCCGGCACTCGGTGCGGATCTCGATACCCGCCCGGCAGATGATCTCGATCTCGTGTTCGAGCACGTCGGTCGGCAACCGGTAGTCGGCGATGCCGTAGCGGAGCATGCCGCCCGCTTCGGGCTCCGACTCGAAGATGGTGACCGGGAAGCCGGCCTTGGCCAGGTCGTAGGCCGCCGTCAGCCCGGCGGGTCCGGCTCCGATCACCGCGACCCGCTCAGCCCGATCGGGGAGCGTAGCCACCGGCGGCTCGGCGATGTCGAGCTCGACGTCGGCGATGAAGCGCTTGAGGGCGCGGATGGCCACCGGCTCGTCGAGGTCGGCGCGCAGGCAGGCAGCCTCGCAGGGATGGTGGCAGATGCGCCCGCAGATTCCCGGCAGCGGGCAGCTCTCGCGCACGACCTCGAGCGCCTCGGAGAAGCGCTCCTCGGCGATGAGCGATACGTAGGCCTTCACGTTGATGCCGGCCGGACAGGCCTGGGTGCACGGTGCCGGCGGCACGGTGTGGAGGGTGAGCGGTCCAGACTGGAGAGAGCGCGCCAGCAGGCTGGCATTGTCGAAGGAGAGGCTCACACCGTTACTCCCTCGGCGGGCGGCCGTCTCAGCTCGAGGGTGGGCGCAGTCACGGCGTGGCGCGCGTAGTCGAGGCCCTCGGCGAAGGCTTTCAGATTCAGCTCCTCGGTGCCCGCCGGCACCGAGCCGCCGACCGCCGCGCGCATCGCCTCCTCGGGGACGAGCCCGGTGACGCCGGCGAAGAAGCCGACCATGACGATGTTCTGGACGATCGCGCGGCCGAGCGACTCGGCGATCCGGGTCGAAGGAACGCCCACCGACTTCTGCCCCTGCTTGAAGGTCGGATGGACGAGATCCTGCTCGAAGAGGAGAACGCCGTCATCGCGCAGCTCGTCTCGGTACTTCTCGTAGCCCTCGCTGGACATCGCCACGAGGATGTCGGTGCCGCGGATGTACGGGTACAAGACCTCGCCGTCGGAGACCACGAGGGTGGCGCTGCAGGCCGAGCCGCGCGCTTCGGGGCCGAAGCTCTGGATCATCGTCGCCTGCTTGCCGCCGTGGATGGCGCAGGCGCGGCCGATGATGTGCCCAGCCAGCACGACTCCCTGGCCGCCGAAGCCGGTGATCCGGATCTCGGTGCGAGCTTCCGCGAGGGGCGCCCCTGCGCGTCCGTCGTCGCCGGCGGCGCGTTTGCGGTCGTCACTCATGGAGGAATCCCCCTTCGGGCGGCATCGCCACGTACTCGTCGCCCAGCACCTCGCCGTAGTGCGAGTCCATCAGCTCGCTGAAGGTCGGCCTCTCTTCGTCGACGAACTTGCCGCAGAGGATCGGCTCCTGGAACCCGATGGCGACGTCGCGGGTGTCGGCGCCATGCCGGATCTCGGCGTTGTCGTGGTAGAAGCGCATGCCATTCAGGCCGGTACCGAGCTTGTTGAGGCGCGAGTAGAGCGTTGGGCAGGGGGCGATCACCTCGATGAAGCGGAACCCCTTGCGGCCGATCGCTTCCTCTATGGCCCAGGTCAGCCGGCGGATGTGCAGGCAGGTCCAGCGCGCCACGTAGGGTGCGCCGCTCGACGCCGCGAGGTGCGGCAAGTTGAAGGGGGGCTCGAAGTTGCCGAACGGCATCGTCGACGAGCGTGCGGTCAACGGTGTCGTCGGGGCGTTCTGCCCGCCGGTCATGCCGTAGATGAAGTTGTTGATCAGGATCACGAGCAGATCGAGATTGCGGCGCGCGGCGTGGATGAAGTGGTTGCCGCCGATGCCGACCAGATCGCCGTCGCCTGAGACGACGGTCACCAGGAGCTCTGGCCGGCCCAGCTTCAAACCGGTGGCGAACGGGATCGCCCGGCCGTGGGTGGTGTGGAAGCCGTCGAGCCGCAGGTAGCCGGCGGTTCGGCCCGAGCAGCCGATGCCCGAGCAGACCGAGACCTTCTCGAGGTCGACTCCGGTGCGCTCGAGCGCCGTGGCGAAGCACTTGACCACCGTGCCGATGCCACAGCCCGGACACCAGACGTGCGGGATGCGCTCCATCCTCAGGTACGGAGTGACCGGATGCTCCGGCATGGGAAGAGGGTCGCGAACGAGATCGGGATTCATGCCGCCGCCCTCGCTGCCTCGAGGATCGTCTCGAGGATGGTTTCGGGATCGTGGACCGTGCCGCCGCCGTGGCCGATGTGCCACACCGGGCAGCGCCCGGCGGCGATGCGCTCGACCTCGAGCGAGATCTGCCCGTAGTTGAGCTCGGGCACCACCAGCCCGCCGACGCGGCCGGCAAGCTCACTGATGCGGCGCTCGGGGAAGGGCCAGACCACGACGAGGCGGAGCGAGCCGGTCGCGATGCCGCGCTCGCGCGCCATTTCGATCGCCAGCTGCGCCACCCGAGAGGTGATGCCGTAGCTGATGACGACGATCTCGGCGTCGTCCGTAGCCTCTTCTTCGACGTGCTCGATCTCTCCCGCCGCTCCCAGGATCTTCTCGACCAGGCGGTGTACGCACGCCTCCTGGCATTCGGCCGACATCAGCGGATAGCCGCGCTCGTCATGGGTGAGTCCGGTCGTGTGGAAGCGATAGCCGTCACCGGCGCGCGCGAAGTCGGGCACCAGGTGACCGTTCAACCGGTAGGGGAGGTAGTCCTCTTTGGACTTCTCGGTAACGCGCCGCGGCACCACCTCGATCTCGTCGGGCTCCGGAATGACCACCCGTTCGGTCATGTGGCCGACGCACTCGTCCATCATGAACATCACCGGCACGCGATATGTCTCGGACAGGTTGAAGGCCTCGACGGTGAGATCGAAGGCTTCCTGGGGCGACTGCGGCGACAGGGCGATCACTTCGTAGTCGCCGTGCGAGCCCCAGCGTGCCTGCATCATGTCGGCTTGCCCGACCATCGTCGGCAGGCCGGTGGAGGGCCCGCCGCGCTGCACGTTCACCACCACGCACGGCGTCTCCATCATCGCCGCCAACCCGATGTTCTCCATCATCAGGCTGAAGCCGGGACCGCTGGTGACGGTCATCGACTTGGTGCCGGTCCACGAAGCGCCGACCACCGCCGCCATGCTCGCCAGCTCGTCTTCCATCTGGATGAAGCTGCCGCCCATGGTGGGGAAGCGGCGGGCGATCCGCTCGACGACCTCGGTCGAGGGCGTGATCGGGTAGCCGGCGACGAAGCGACAGCCGGCGGCCATCGCGCCTTCGCCGCAGGCGAAATCGCCGTCCAGGTAGTGGGCGCCGGTCAGGACTCCGGCCGGATCCGCTTTCATGACGACGCCTCCTCGGTGCGGACCGCCTGCAAGGTGAAGATGGCGAACTCCGGGCAGATCTGCTCGCACAGGTTGCAGTTGACGCACTCGCCCTCTTTGACCACCACTGGCGGGTGGTAGCCCTTGCGGTTGAACGCTTCCGACATTGCGAGGACGTCGCGCGGGCAGTACTCGACGCAGAACTCGCAGCCCTTGCACCGGTCGGTGATGATGTAGACCTGCCCGAGCGGGATCTCGACCTGGTCGTGATCCAGGGGCTCCCGCCAGAACTTCCGTTGCGTCACCCCACTCACTGGTTTCGCTCCGACTAAGGCTCGGTCGCGACCGCGTCGTAGGTGCGGGCGCGCCGAACTGCTTGATATGGGCAGCCCTCTTGTAGGTGCTGCACCGGGCACTTGTCGTCGTAATAGGCCGAGCAGCGGAGGCAGAGACCTCCCTCGGCCGGTTCCTCCGCCTTGAGTAGAACCAGCGCGAAGCGCTCCAACAGCCGGGTGAGCTCATCGAGCTCGCTGCGGGTGAACGACTCCAACACCGGCGCGAGCCGCTCCCCCTTGCGCGCCTCGTAGCGCGCGACGAGACGCCGCGCGCGTGGGCTGGCCGACAGCAGCGTCGCCCGCCGATCGCCCTGGCAGGGGGCGCGCGTCGCCAGCCCCAGCCGCTCCAGCTTGTCGATGTTCTTGGTCGCTGCGGGCGCGCTGACGCCCAGGAACTCCGCCACCTCTCCGACCTGATGCTTGCCGTTGGCCGAGAGCAGCTTGAGCAGGTGAAACTGGTGGACCGTGAGCGGGTCCTCCGTGACCTCGGCGAGGAGCTTCACCTCCAGCAACTCGTGCACGACCGAGGCGAAGATGTGCGAGTAGCGGAGGAGTTGGGCGTGGTCGGAAGCTGGGTCCATTGTTTAACCTCGTTAATATTAAACCCGTTTAACCAAATGTCAACCCGCCTTTGCGGGTGGTCTTGCGGCCGGCGCCGCACCTCGCGTTTCGGGTGGCCCGAGCTCCGGCCTTGGGCGGCGATCTGGCCTGATCCGCCCGGCGCGCGTCCGGGTGCTACCTACAGCGGCCAGATGAGCGGCAGAAAGAAGACCACCAGCAGCAGCAGCAGGAAGGTCAGCGGCAGGCCGACCTTGGTGTAGTCGGTGAACTTGTAGCCGCCGAAGCCCATGACCAGCAGGTTGACGGCGTGGCCGACCGGGCTCATGAAGGCGCACGAGGCGGCGATCGCCAGGACCATCAAGAGTGCGTAAGGCGAGATCCCGGTCGCCGCCGCCGTCTTGAGCGCGATCGGCGACATCAGCACCGCCACCGCCGCGGTCGGCATGACCTGTGCCGAGAGCGCGGTGATCACGAAGAGGCCGGCGATCAGCGCCCGCGGTCCGAACGCGGCGAGCGAGCCCAGCACCTTCTCGGCCAGGAACGCGGCGAGCCCGGTCTCTTCCATGGCCAGGCCGAGGCTCAGCATGCCGGCAATCAGGATCACCGCCTTCAGCTCGATCGAGCGGTAGGCCTCCTCGACGGTGAGACAGCCGGTCAGGATCATCAGCAGCGCCCCGGTGGGCGCCGCGATGTAGACCGGCAGGAGGCCCGCGACGACGCTGACCAGCACGCCGGCCATGATGAGCGCGCTGATCGGCGCCTTCTCCTGGCGCGGAGGCGCCTGGGCCTGGGGGCTCAACACGTAGAAGTCGGGGTTCTCGGCGAGGAGCGCCAGCCGCTGCCGGTCGCCGTAGACGAGGAAGGCGTCCCCCGGCTGCAGGGTCATCTCGCCGAGACCGCTGCGGTAGGCACGGCCGTTGCGCCAGATGGCCAGAATCGAGACGCCGTACTTGTCGCGAAAGCGCAGCTCGGCCACCCCGCGGCCGGCCAGGGTGGTGCGGGGCGAGAGCGACGCTTCGACCACGCCGACCAGCTCCGACTCGAGGTCGCCGAAGCCGGGCGGCGGCTCCG
>JAHEKO010000209.1 GCA_024638355.1 Acidobacteriota bacterium | reverse complement strand
CCACCCGCTTGCCGCGCAGCTCGCCGGCCAGCGGTCCACACAGGGCCGCCGTGGCGGCGGCGCCGGCCGGCTCGACCGCCAGCTTGGCCTCGCCGAACATCAGGCGCATGCCGTCGCGGATCGCCTCGTCGTCGATCTTCACCAGCTCGTCGACGTAGCGGCGGCAGAGGGCGAAGGTGTAGGGCGCCGCGTAGGGGGCGCCCAGGCTGTCGGCGATGGTGTCGGCCTTCTCGATGCGCTCGGGCTTACCCGACGCGAAGCTCCGGTGCATGGTGTCGGCTCCTTCCGGCTCGACGCCGTAGACCCGGCAGCCGGGCTGAGCGAGCTTGACGGCGGTGGCCACGCCGGCGCACAGGCCGCCACCGCCGATCGGCACGATCACGGCGTCCAGGTCGGCCACCTGCGCGGCCAGCTCGAGGCCGACGCCGGCCGTGCCCAGGACCGTCGCGCGGCCCTCGAACGGATGGACGAAGGCGCGTCCCTCCTCGCGCTCGATCCGATGCACCTCGTCGAAGGCCTGCTGGAACGGAGCGAACAGGACCTCGGCGCCGTACGAGCGGCAGCCCTCGACCCGCGCCGGGTTGGAGCCCTCGAGCATCACCACCTTGGCCGTCGTGCCCAGCACCTTCGCGGCATAGGCGACCGCCATCGCGTGGTTGCCCGCGCTGACCGCGGTGACGCCTCGCTCGAGAGCCTGGCGGTCGAGGGCGAGCATGTTGACCAGGGCGCCCCGCGGCTTGAACGTGCCCGTGTACTGGAAGAGCTCGAGCTTGAGATGGACCTCGGTCTCCTCCCCCACCCGCTCGGCCAGCCGCCGCCCGCGCCACCACCAGACCGGCGTCTCGCGGACCCGCTCGCCGAGGCGCTCTCTCGCCTCGCGGATCTCCCCGAGCGTCGGCGTCCCCGTCTCCGTGTCGTTCATCCGGAGATGCTACCGCCACCGGCGCCCGGCACGGGTCCGGGGGGTACATGCGGGGGTGAGCATTGCGAGGGCTTCCGCTGTAGGATGCTTTGCCCGCCGATGTGGCCGACAACCGTTCGGAAGCATCTGACGAAAAGGCACTTGTACCGATGAGCCGTCCTCCTCACCCCCTGGTCCGTTTCGCGGTCCATCGCCGAGTCACCATGGGCATGATCGTCCTGGGGGTCCTGGTGCTCGGCTGGCTGTCGCTCAACCGCCTGCCACTCGAGTTCCTGCCCAGCTTCTCGTCGTCGAACATCTCGGTGCGCGCGCCCTATCCGTCGTCGTCGCCCGAAGAGATCGAGCGCCTCATCGTGCGGCCGCTCGAGGACTCGCTCAGCACCATCAACGGCATCGACACGCTGTCGGCCAGCGCCTCGGCCAACGAGGCCAGGGTGAACGTTTCGTTCATCGAAGGGACCGACATGGACCTGGCGGCGGTGGAGGTGCGCGACCGCATCGACCGGGTGCGCAACCTGCTGCCCGACGACCTGGAGCGGCTCACCATTCGCCGCTTCCAGAGCGGCGACATTCCTATCCTGCGCTTCGATCTGAGCGCGGCTTGGGAAAAGGCCCGCCTCTACGACTTCGCCGAGAACGTCGTGCAGCGCCGTCTCGAGCGCCTCGAGGGCGTCGCCCAGGTCTCGATCGGAGGCCTGCGGATCCCCGAGCTCCAGGTGAACCTCGACCCCGCTCGGATGCAGGCGCATGGCGTCGACGTGAGGTCTCTGGTCGCCCTCCTGCGCAGCTCCAACGTCAACTTCTCGGCAGGAGAGATCCGCGAGGGGAGCCGCGAGTTCCTGGTGCGCGCGGTAGGCGAGTTCTCCTCGCCGGACGAGATCCGCCGGCTACCCCTCGACAGCGGCGGCCTGCGTCTCGAAGACGTGGCCGAGGTTCGCTACACCTTCCCCGAGCAGGAGGAGTTCAACTTCCTCAACGGCGTCGAGGCCCTGACCGTAGCGATCAACAAGACCTCGACCGCCAACCTGCTCGCCGTCTCGGACCGCGCCAAGCGCGAGATCGCCGCGATCGTCGACCTGCCGGAAGCCGAGGGCCTCGCCTACCGCATCTATTCGGACGGCTCCGCCGACGTTCGCAAGGGGCTCGGGCAGCTGCGCGATGCCGGACTGATCGGCGGCGCGCTGGCCATCCTCGCCGTCTTTCTCTTCCTGCGCCGCTTCCGCACGACCTCGCTGGTGGCGATCGCGATTCCGCTGTCGATCGTCGCCACCTTCGTCCTGCTCTTCTTCCTGCGCCAGGCGGGAACCCTCGACGTCACGCTCAATGTCGTCAGCCTGGCCGGGCTGATGCTGGCGCTCGGCATGCTGGTCGACAACTCGATCGTGGTGATCGAGTCGATCTTCCGCTATCGCAACGAGCTCGGCCGCTCGTCGCTCCAGGCCGCGCTCGAGGGCACCAGCGAGGTGGCGCTGCCGATCCTGGCGTCGACCGCCACCACCATGTGCGTCTTCCTGCCGATGATCTTCCTGTCGAGCGGCAGACGCTTCAAGCTCTACATGGAGAACATCGGCGTCACCGTATGCATCGTGATGGTGGCGTCGCTGCTGGTCGCGCTGACGGTGGTACCGATGGCCTCGGTGATGATCCTCAAGCGCCAGGAGGCGCGCACCCATCCCTTCAGCGCCCGGCTCACCGGCCTCTACGCGCGGGTGCTGCGCTTCACGCTCAGGCACCGGCTCGCCTTCGTCGTCTCGATCGTTCTCATGTTCCTGGGCGTGGTGCAGCTCTTCCGCGGAATCGAGCGCTCGTTCTCGTCGCGGCCGCTCGAGCGCCAGGTCATCCTCAAGGTCGACACGCCCAAGCAGTATTCGTTCGAGCAGATCGAAGCGCTGTACGCGGAGGTCTACGAGGCGCTCGACAGCCGCCGCGACGAGCTCGAGATCGCCGACATCGCCTTCAGCTACGACCGCGGCACCGGCCGCTCGCGCGCCAGCTGGCGGCGCAACCGCCAGTTCGACATCTATCTTCTCGACGAGGAAGAGAGCACGCTCGCGACCAGCGAGGTGCGAAATCGCATTCGCGACCTGCTGCCGGTCAAAGCCGGCGTCGACCTGCGTATCGCCGCCGGACAGGGGCGCTACGGCACGTCGGGAATCGAGGTCCAGCTGATGGGCGACGATCCGGTGGTCCTCGAGCTCCTCGCCAAGCGCCTTTCGAGCCAGCTGCGGGAGGTGCCGACGATCAAGGACGTCGACACCTCGCTCGAGAGCGGCGACGAGGAGATCCTCGTTCAGGTCGAGCGCGCTCGCGCGCTGCAGGCCGGCCTGTCGAGCCGCGCGGTCGCTTTCACCGTCAACAACGCGCTCTCGAGCCGCGCGGTCAGCCACTTCAAGACCGACGATCGCGAGGTCGACCTGGTCATGCAGTATCGGGAAGAGGACCGCGAGACTCTCGACCAGCTCAAGAATGTGCCGGTGTTCGCGGCCGGCGGCGTGCCGGTACCGCTCGGCGCCCTGGCCGACTTCGAGCAGGTGGCCGGGCCGCAGAGCATCGAGCGCGAGAACCACCTCGCCCAGGTCACCGTCTCCGCGAACGTGGCCGATCCGAAGTCGTCGTTCGCGACGATGGGCGCGGTCACCGGAATCCTGCGCTCGACCAACCTGCCGCCGGGCTACGAGTGGAGCTTCGGCCGCTGGACCCGCTGGCAGCAGAGCGATCAAGAGAGCGGCATGTTCGCTCTCCTCTTCGCACTGCCGCTGGTCTACATGCTGCTCGCCGCGCTGTTCGAGAGCTTCGCGCAGCCGTTCACCATCATGTTCTCGGTCCCCTTCGCCCTGCTCGGCGTGGGCCTGGTGATGAAGCTCACCGGTACCCCCTGGGAGACGATGACGATGATCGGCTTGATCATCCTGCTGGGCATCGTGGTGAACAACGCCATCGTCCTGATCGACCACATCAACTTCCTGCGCAAGACCGGGCTCGGCCGCGACGAGGCGATCGTCACCGGCGGCCAGCATCGGATGCGGCCCATTCTCATCACCGCCATCACCACCATCCTCGGCATGCTGCCGATGGTCGCGCCGTTCATCTTCCCGCAGTGGTTCGGGCCGCTTGAGGGCCGGGCGGCAACCTGGGCGCCGATCGGGCTGGTGATCATCGGCGGCTTGACGACATCGACCTTCCTGACCCTGCTGATCATCCCGACCCTCTACTCGTTGATCGACGATCTGACGAGATTCGCCAAGCGGGTCGCCAGAGCGGCCTAGACAGAGCCCGTGACCATGAAGACACCCACAAGACCGAGATCCTCCCTGCTCGCCTGCGCCGTCGCGCTCGGGCTCATCGCGCTCGCCGGATGCGGCGGCGACAAGGCGGCGGGCGGTGGCCCGCCCGGCGCGAGCGGCGGTGGACGCCCCGGAGCCGGCGGCTTCGGCGGCGGCCCGCCGACCCAGGCCGCCGCGGTGCCGGTCGAGACCGCACCCGTCGTCCGGCGCGACATCTCCTCCTACATCGAGACCAACGGCACGCTCGAGGCCGAGAACGAGGTCGACATCATCGCCCGGGTCAGCGCGCCGATCACCGAGCTGGGCACCGAAGAGGGACGGGCCGTGCGCAAGGGTCAGGTCGTCGCCCGTCTCGAGCAGGATGAGCTGCGCGCCCGGTTGGACGTCTCGAAGGTCGCGCTCGAGGAGGCGAAGCTCGCCCACGAGCGAGCGCGCAAGCTCAACGAGCAGCAGCTGATCAGCGTCGAACAGTTCGAGCAGGCCCGTAACCGTTTCGACACGGCCCGGGCCGAGCTCGAGGGGAATCAGATTCAGCTCGACTACACCGTGGTCAAGGCGCCGTTCGACGGGCTGATCGTGGCGCGCTACGTCGACTACGCGCAGCAGGTGGCGGTCAACACGCCGCTCTTCCGCATCTCGGATTTCGATCCCCTCCTCTGCCCGATTCGGGTTCCCGAGCGCGAGCTGCCGCTGCTCGAGCTCGGCCAGGACGCCTACGTCGTGGTCGAGGCGTGGGGCGACCGGCGCTTCGACGCCAAGGTGCTGCGGATCAGTCCGGTGGTCGACGCGGCGACCGGCACCATCAAGGTCACTCTCGAGGTCGCCTCCGAAGGCAAGCTGAGACCCGGCATGTTCGCGCGCGCCTATCTGAAGACCGCTTCCCGGCCCGACGCCCTGGTCATCCCCAAGGCGGCGCTCTCGCTCGAGAGCATCGGCGACACCGTCTATGTGGCCGCCGACGCCAAGGCCGTGCGGCGCGAGGTGTCGCTCGGCTTCCAGGAGGGCGATTCGGTCGAGATCCTCGACGGCCTCGCCGAGGGCGAAGAGGTGGTCGTGATCGGCCAGGACGGACTGAGCGACGGAACGCCGATCCAGATTCTCGACGCCGCCGGTGCACCCGTTGCGGCGGCCCCCGAGGGCGCCGATAGCGGCGGCGCGAGCGGGAGCGGCGCGCCGGGGGCGCCATCCGCAGGGGGTGCGACCAACGCCAGAGACTGGGGCGGCGGCCAGGGCATGCAGCGAATGGATCTCTCCAAGGCGACGCCCGAGCAGCTCGAGCGCTTGAAGCAGACGATGCGCGAACGCGGCCTCTCAGAGGAGGAGATCGAGGAGCGCCTGAAAGCGATGCGCGAACGCCAGCAAGGGGGCGGCGGGTCATAGCGAAGGGCACCCCGGCCCGGGCGAGACGCGCGCCCCGCGGGCGTCGGACGAGCCCGTCATCCAACGCGTTCTCTTCATGAAGATCATCGACTTCTCGACTCGCAGGCCGGTCAGCGTCTTCATCTTCGCCGTGGCGGCGGTGGTGTTCGGCATCGTCGCGTTCCGCCAGCTGGCGACCGACCTGCTGCCCGACATCACCTATCCGTCGCTGGCGGTGCAAACGACCTACGAGGGCGCCGCGCCGGTCGAGATCGAGAGCCTCATCACCCGGCCGGTGGAGAACTCGGTCGGGGTGGTCAACAACGTGGTGCGCGTGATCTCCAGCTCGCGGCCCGACGTCAGCGAGGTGACCCTCGAGTTCGCCTGGGGCACCAACATGGATCTGGCGGCCCTCGACGTGCGCGAGCGGCTCGACGTGCTCCAGCTCCCGGCCGAGGCCGAGCGGCCCATCCTGCTGCGCTACGACCCCTCGCTCGATCCGATCCTGCGCCTCGGGGTCTACGGTCAGAACGATCTGGTCCATCTGCGGCTGCTCGCCGAAGAGCAGGTCAAACGGTCGCTCGAGCGCATCGAGGGGGTCGCGGCCGTGGTGGTGAGCGGCGGCCTCGAAGAGGAGATCCAGGTCGAGCTCGACGAGCGGCGGATCGCGAATCTCGGGCTCACCGCCGAGCGGGTGCTGGAGCGCCTGGCGCAGGAGAACGTCAACCTGACCGGCGGACGGCTGCGCGAGGGCCAGACCGAGTACCTGGTGCGGACGGTCAACGAGTTCATCCGCCCGGAGGACCTGCGCGAGGTGGTCGTCGACAGCTCCCAGGGCGCGCTGGTGAAGGTCGGTGACGTCGCCCGAGTCATCCGCAGCCACAAGGAGCGCGAGATCATCACCCGCATCAACGGCCTGGAGAGCGTCGAGATCGCGGTCTTCAAGGAGGGCGGGACCAACACGGTCACCGTCTCCGACGCCGTGCGGGCCGGCCTCGGCGACCTCACCAAGCGACTGCAGGCGCTCGACCCGAACCTCGACCTGACGGTGGTCACCGACCAGGCGGGCTACATCCGCCAATCGGTCAGCGAGGTTCTGAAGACGGCGCTCTACGGCGGGCTGCTGGCGATCCTCGTTCTCTATCTCTTCCTGCGCAGCTGGAAGACGACGGCGATCATCGGCGTCGCCATCCCGATCTCGGTGGTGGCGGCCTTCTTCCTGATGTTCGTCTCGGG
>JAHEKO010000208.1 GCA_024638355.1 Acidobacteriota bacterium | reverse complement strand
GGGCGCGGGCGGCCGCCCGGCAGGCTAGCCGTGCGAGATCAGGCCCGGCCGGATGCGGCTACGAATCTGCTCGCGCGCCCCGGTCAGCCGCGAAGAGATGTACTGGGCGAAGCGCAGGAGGATGCGGACTCCCGCTTCCGGCTCGGCATGCAGGAGGGCGAGCAATCGCTCGCCGTCGATCTCGATCAGCTCCGTGTCCTCCAGGCAGACCGCGCTGTGGGGATAGACGTGCTCCTCGCCGACCAGCGCCGCGATGCCGAATACCGATCCGGAATCGCGGATGATCATCATCTGCACGTCGCCGAGACCGTCCTTCTGCTTCTGGCGGAGCGACACCAGCCCGCTCTCCAACACCCGAATCGATCCGGGCTCGTCGCCCTCGTCGAAGATGGTCGCCCCCTCCCCGAAGCTGCGACGCGTCGCGATGGCCGCGAGCCGCTCACGGTCGGACGCAACGAAGGCTTCGAAAAAGGTGAGGTGCTCGAGGGTCTCTGCGCGCTCCATGATGACTCCTGACTGTCAGAACAGTCCTACGATACGTCCGGTCTCCAGGTCGATGTCGACGTTCTCGAACGCCGGACTCGAGGGCAGCCCGGGCATGGTGCGCATATCGCCGCACAGCGGATAGAGGAAGCCCGCGCCGACGCTGGCGCGGATGTCGCGCACCGGCAGCCGGAAGTTGGTCGGCACCCCCTTCCAGCGCGGCTCGTGGCTGAGGCTCAGGTGGGTCTTGGCCATGCAGATCGGCAGCTTGTCGTAGCCGAGCCGGGTGAATCGCTTGATCTGCGTCTCGGCCGGGCCGAGGAAATCGACCCCCTCCGCGCCGTAGATGCGGGTGGCGATGATCTCGATCTTGGTGCGAATCGGCAGATCGAGGTCGTAGAGAAAGCGGAACTTCTTGGGACGCTCACAGGCCGCCACCACCGCTTCGGCCAGGTTCACCGCACCGGCGCCGCCCTGGGCCCAGTGGTCGGTCATCACCGCGGTCTCGGCGCCGGCCTCGACCGCCAGTCGCTCGAGCAGAGCGACCTCGCGATCGGTGTCGGTGGTGAAGCGATTCACCGCCACCACAACCGGCACGCCGAACATCTTGACGATGCGAATGTGCGCCCCGAGGTTGGCGCAGCCGCTCTCGAGCGCCTCGAGATTCTCGCCGGTGAGCGCCTCCGGCAGCGGCCTGCCCGCGATCACCCGGCCCGCCCCGCCGTGCATCTTGAGCGCCCGGATGGTCGCGACGATCACCACGCAATCGGGCACCAGGCCGCTCGCGCGGCACTTGATGTTCATGAACTTCTCCATCCCGATGTCGGAGCCGAAGCCCGACTCGGTGACCACGAAGTCGCCCAGCCGGAGCGCGATTCGATCGGCGATCACGCTCGAGTTGCCGTGGGCGATGTTGGCAAACGGCCCGGCGTGCACCAGCGCCGGCGTGTGCTCGAGCGTCTGCAGGAGCGTCGGCATCAGGGCGTCCTTGAGCAGCACCGCCATCGCCCCGGCCGCCTTGAGGTCCTCGGCGGTCACCGGCTTGCGTTTCATCGTCTCGCCGATCACGATCCGGCCCAGCCGCTCGCGCAGGTCGCGCAGATCGGACGCCAGCGCCAGGATCGCCATGACCTCCGAAGCGACCGAGATGTCGAAGCCGGTCTCGCGCGGGTAGCCGTTGGGCTTGCCGCCCAGGCCGACCACAACCTGGCGGAGGTTGCGATCGTTGAGATCGAGCACCCGCGGCCACGAGACGTTGAACGGATTGATGCCGAGCGCGTTGCCGTGATGGATGTGGTTGTCGATGGCGGCGGCGAGCAGATTGTGGGCCGCGGTCACCGCGTGCAGGTCGCCGGTGAGATGGAGGTTGAAGTCCTCCATCGGAATGACCTGGCTGTAGCCGCCGCCCGCCGCGCCGCCCTTGATGCCGAACGTCGGCCCCTGGCTCGGCTGCCGGATGCAGGTGAAGACCCTCTTGCCCAGCTTGCCGAGGCCCTGGGCGAGGCCGATCACCGTCGTCGTCTTGCCTTCGCCCAGCGGTGTCGGCGTGATCGCGGTGACGTCGACGTACTTGCCCCGCGGCCGGTCGGCGAAGCGCTTCTCGACGTCGAGGTGGACCTTGGCCTTGTACTTGCCGTAGAGATCGAGGTCGTCGGGTCCGAGGCCGACGCTCTCGGCGATGCTGAGGATCGGAAGGACGTCGGCGCCCTGGGCGATCTCGAGATCGCTCGGCACCGGATGCTGCGGGCTCATTGGAGATGACAGTCTACCGCGCTCGAGTTCCCCCGTCTTCGTGGACGCCCCGGTTCTTCTACACGTAGCAATTGTGGTGCTTGGCTTCGCAAGCGCCGCCGGCGCGCACACGGCAAGCTCCACGGACGGAGCGACTCTGCGCGGAGTCGACCGTGAAGGCGCGCTAGACTCGCGCCGCCGTTTCACTCAGGCCAGGAGAGCGATGTCGAACCTCGAGATCTGCGAAGTCGGGAAGCGCTACCAGGGAGATGTCTGGGGAGTCTCGGACCTCAGCCTTGAAATAGGGACCGGAGTTCTTGGTTTGCTCGGGCCGAATGGGGCAGGCAAATCGACGCTGATGCGGATCTTGGCCACCGTCACCAAGCCGACGACCGGCTTCGTGAAGTGGGAGGGAGTCGACATCGCCACCTCACCCAACCCCTTGCGGAAGGTGCTGGGATACCTTCCGCAAGACTTCGGTATCTATCCGAACCTGAACGCGCTGGAATTCCTTTCATACTTGGCAACCGCACGCGGTCTCAGCGGCCGCTCGGCCGGCCGGAGGATCGACAAGCTGCTGGAGCTCGTCAATCTATCCGACGCTCGCAAGCGGCCCCTGGGCTCCTTGTCCGGCGGCATGAAACAGCGCGTCGGAATCGCACAGGCACTCCTCAACGACCCACGGCTCCTGATCGTCGACGAACCGACAGCGGGTCTCGATCCAGAGGAGAGAGTTCGCTTCCGGAGCCTTCTCGCGGAACTGGCGGCGGATCGGATTGTGATCCTGTCCTCGCATATCGTCTCGGACGTCGAGGCGGCGGCCACTTCGATCGCAGTCATCAAGAAGGGGCACCTTCGATTCAAGGGCGTGGCGGAGGACCTCCTCCGCACGGTGGAAGGAAAGGTCTGGGAGATGGTCATTCCGAGCACCGATCTGGCCATCGCCAAGCAGAAGTTCGTTCTCAGTGGCACCGTCAGGACCAGCGAAGGTGTGCGCATCAGACTGGTGGCAGACGAGCAGCCAACCCACGCTGCACGCACTCGCACTCCCACCCTGGAGGACGCCTACTTGCACCTGCTCACCGATCGCCGGAACGAGGACGGCTGATGCACACAGTCCGCACGCTCTATCAATTAGCCTTGGCTGATTTCCGGGAGCGGACGCGACGATACTCTTTCTTGATCACTCTGTTGGGTACGCTTTTTTTCGGCTTCCTGGTCATCACCGGCAAGTGGACTCTGCGTCTGGGTGAGTACAGGGGCGAGTACAACTCCGCCTGGGTGGGTAGCCTCATGGGAAGCGCCAGCACATTCATGTTGGCCCTTTTTGGTTTCTACCTGGTCAAGAACTCTTTGAGTCGAGACCGTCGCACGCGCGTTGGAGAGATTCTCGCGGCGACGCCTCTGAGCGATCATCTCTACATAGCGAGCAAGTTCGTCAGCAATACTGCGGTTCTCACACTCATGGCCGTGGCCCTGGCGGGCGCCGCTATTGTCATGCAGTTGCTCGGCCCGGTCGCGACCGGTTTCGACTTGTGGGCGCTTTTAGCGCCTTTTATCTTTCTTTGCCTGCCGGTGGTGACGCTGGTCGCGGCTACGGCGGTTCTCTTCGAGTCGATTCGACCCCTGCGGGGCAGCCTGGGGAACATCCTCTACCTGATCATTGCGCAGACGGCCATTGTGGCCAGCTTCCAGACGGACATTCCGCTGCTGGATTTCGGCGGCCTCGGCATGTTCATTCCCAGCATGCAGGACGCAGCCCTCGCGGTGTATCCGGACGCAAAGCTCGGCTTTCAGATGGGTTTCATCAGACTTGTTCCCGGGACCTCTGTTGAAACGATGAAGCTCTTCCACTGGGGTGGCATCACGTGGTCACTCGCAATGGTGCCGTTACGGCTTCTGTGGATCGGTGTGGCGGTGGGCCTGGCCGCTCTCGCGACGCGTTTCTTCGATCGCTTCGACCCGGCGCGGGCGAGACACGCGGAATCGGCCACGAGAAGAGAGCGACCGCTACCGGCTGAGGATGATCCCCGGACCTCGGGCGTGCCATCGGTCGGCTGGAGCGATGTCGCACCCGCGGAGTTCAACTTCGGTTTCCTGAGAATGTGGCGCGCCGAGCTGAGGCTGATGGTCAAGGGGTTTCACTGGTCGTGGTACGCGATCGCCCTTGGGCTCATCGCCGCGCAGCTGACAGTGCCGTACGAGTACGCACGAACGTTCGCGATGTCGGCAGCCTGGATATGGCCGCTGGCGATGTGGTCGTCCATGGGCTCGCGGGAGGCCCGCTTCAATACGGGGCAGCTCGTTTTCTCGTCGGCGTATCCGGCGGCGCGTCAGCTTCCAGCCATGTGGCTGGCCGGCCTGACGGTCGCGGCACTGACCGGTGGCGGAATGATGGCGCGGGCTTTCCTGGCGGGCGAGGTCGGGCACCTGTCGGCTCTGCTGACTGGCGCTCTCTTTGTTCCGACCCTGGCCCTGTTTCTCGGAGTCGTGAGCGGGACGAAGAAGATGTTCGAGGTGAGCTACTTGCTGATCTGGTACCTCGGGGCAGTCCACCATCTGCCCGCTCTCGACTTCCTCGGCGCGATCGACGACTCGGCGGCGGATGCGGTCCCGCAAGCGTACCTGATCATGTCGCTTGCGCTTCTGCTCGGTGCCTTTCTGTTTCGTAGGCGACAGATGGCCACGGGCATGGCCTAGCCGAGCACCTGGTCGGTGCGCGTGTCGCGGCGCACGGTCGTCCAGCGCCGGCAGCCGGCGGCGTGGAACCAGCGCTCGACCACCGGGCCCTCGGGATTGCCGTGCATGAAGGCGCGGTCGAGGTCGCGGGCGTCGGGGTCGGTGATCGACTCCGGCACGAGGGGGACCTCACCGTAGACGAACTCCTCGACCGGGCGGGAGCCGCAGTTCGGGCAGGGAATCACGAGGCTCATGGCGTCTGGTTCCGGTTCCGCATGGTCATCAGTGGGTTCCCGCCGAGCCGCGGTCGGCGAGGGTGCGGTCCTTCGCGAAGCGATCGAGCGAGAAGGGGGCGATCAGCTCGGGCGGCTCGCCGGTGGCGATGAGCGCGGCCATCCCCTCGCCGCCGGCCGGGATCGCCTTGAAGCCCCAGGTGCCCCAGCCGGTGGTGAGGTAGAGCCCCTCGACCGGCGTCGCGCTCATGATCGGCGAGTAGTCGGGACTCATGTCGCAGATGCCGGTCCACTGGCGCAGGACGCGGAGATCGCGCAGGAAGGGCAGAAGCGTGATCGCCCGGAAGGCGGTGTACTGCAGAAAGTGATGGCCCGAGCGGTAGGAGTAGCTCGGCTGGCGGTCGATCTCGGCGCCCATCAGCATCTCGCCGCGCGCGGTCTGGGAGACGTAGAAGAGGAGGTCGGCGGAGGCGACGATCGGCTCGAAGCGGCGCTCGTAGTGGTTGGTGACGAGCGCCTGGAGCGGGTGGCTGCGAATCGGCAGGCGCAGGCCGGCCATCTCCCCGAGCGCCGTCACGTGGCCGCCGGCGGCGGCCAGCACCACGCCCGCCGAGATCGGGCCGCGCGGCGTCTCGACCCCGGTGACGCGGCCGCCGTCGAGCCGCAGGCCGGTCACCGGCGTCCGCTGGTGCACCTCGACGCCGTGCCGCATCGCTCCCTCGGCATAGGCCCACACCACCCGGTCGTGACGCGCCGTCGCGCCCTCCGGATGGTAGGTCGCCCCGCGCACCGGCCAGATGCCGCCGCCCGACAGATCGACCTGGGGACAGATCCTGGCGATCTCCTCGGGGGTGACGAACTCGGTGCGGGCGCCGAAGGCGGTGTTGATCGCCGCCCGCGCCCGCTCGGCCCGCACGCCGGGCTCGCTGTGGGCGATCCATAGCAGGCCTTTCTGGCGATGCATCAGGTCGCGCTCGGTCTCCTCCTCGAGCCGTTGGTAGAGCTCGATCGAGCGCTGATAGAAGCGCACCGCCTCGGGAATGCCGTAGTTGGCGCGGATGACCGTGGTGTTGCGGCCCGAGTTGCCGCTACCGATGTAGGAGCGCTCGAGGACCGCGACGTTGGCGATTCCGTGCCGGGTGGCGAGGTAGTACGCCGTCGCCAAGCCGTGCCCGCCGCCGCCGACGATCACCACGTCGTAGGCCGAGCGCGGCTCGCGCCACTCGAAGGCGATCCGGCGCTCCTGATCCGGATTCGTCAAGCCATCCGCTCCTCGAGGTCGGCCGCCCAGGCGGTCGGTACGATCATCAGCACCCGGTCGGCTTCGAGCCAGAGCTTGACCGGCACGTCGGCCACCGCGCCCTGGGCCAGGGCCGGGCGCTCCGCCGGAAGCTCCCACGCGCAGGTCCGCTCCAGGAGCTCGGCCGCTTCCTGGGCGGCGAGCCAGGCTGCCGAGAACCCGGTCTCGCGCTCCGAGAGGGCGTGAGGATCGGCGATCGACGGGTGCTCGACCGGTCGCGCATCCGACGGGATCACCAGCACCTCGTCGGGCGCGATACGGAGAAAGATCGCGCCGTCCGGCCGGCTCGCCGCGTCGATCGCGGCGGGAGAGGCCGCGACGCGGATCGCCTCGACAGACCGGAACCCGCCGGCGGCGGGCCCCGGCGGCGGCGCCCGCCATTCG
>JAHEKO010000207.1 GCA_024638355.1 Acidobacteriota bacterium | reverse complement strand
CCCGCGCTCCCCTGCTGCTTGGTCAGATGCTCGTAGACGCCGAAGGCGACGCCGAGGGCGCCCAGCGCCAGGCCGCCCTTCGCGCTCCGGCTCAGCATCGAGGCCGGCCCCCGGCGACGGCGCTTGCCCCTCTTTCGCCCGCCGCGCATGGCGTTGCGAACCAGCGAGCCGAGCATCCGTTCAGCGTCGATCATCTCCGCATTCCTCGGCGGGAGTATAGGCTGGACCGGCCCGCCCCACCACCCGCCTCGACGCCAGGTCTCCCGAACCGACCGGCGACCACCCGACCGTTCGGGTAGGGAGATCCCACCCGCCCGCGAAGCCTGCACCGTTCGACGGAGCGTGGACATGCGCCCCTCCCGTCGCCTAGCTTCGTCTGCAAAGCCGACCCGATGGACCCCTGACACGTAGGGAGGTAACCATGGAGGAGCGCCAGAGCTGGCTGAACGAAGAGCTCGAGAGGCGTGGTGTGACGCGCCGGGAGTTCGCCGGCTTCTGCGGCGTGATGGCCACGGTGCTGGCGCTGCCGAAGGCGGCCGGCGCCCGCATCGCCGAGGCCATCCAGACCCGTGAGAAGCCGACGCTGGTCTGGTTGGAGTTCCAGGACTGCGCCGGCAACACCGAGTCGTTTCTGCGCTCGGGGCGGCCCACGGTGGCCGACATCGTTCTCGATACCCTGTCGGTGGACTACCACGAGACCATCATGGCCGCCGCGGGACACCAGGCCGAGGAGGCCCTGGCGGGAGTCGTTCGCGACAAGCCGGGCGGCTACATCGCAGTCGTCGAGGGCTCGATCCCGACCGGCGCCAACGGCGCCTACTGCACGATCGGCGGCCGCTCGGCGCTCGACATCGCGCGTGAGGTGTGCGAGGGCGCCGCGGCGACGATCGCCATCGGCACCTGCGCCGCGTTCGGTGGCCTGCCCGCCGCCGCGCCCAACCCCACGGGCGCGCTGTCCGTCGCCGACGCGGTGCCGCGAGCGAAGAACCTGATCAACCTGCCTGCCTGCCCGGCGAACGCCGAGAACCTCGTGGGCGTGATCGTCTACTACCTGACCTTCAACCGCTTCCCGCCCACGGATCGCTACCGGCGGCCGCTCTTCGCGTACGGCAAGTCGATTCACGACAACTGCGAGCGGCGCGCTCACTACGATGCGGGCCAGTACGTCGAAGCGTGGGGCGACGAGGGACACCGCACCGGCTACTGCCTCTACAAGATGGGATGCAAGGGGCCGGTGACCTTCCAGAACTGCCCCAACGTGGGCTGGAACAGCGGCACCAATTGGCCGATCGGCTGCGGACATCCCTGCATCGGCTGCGCCGAGCCCGACTTCTGGGACACCATGACGCCCTTCTACTCGCACATGGCGGGCTTCCCCGGCTTCGGCGTCCACTCGAGCATCGACCGCGTCGGCCTCTGGGCGACCGCCGGCGTGGCGGCCGCCTTCGCGACCCACGGCTTCGTGCAGCTCGGCAAGCGCTACATGCACGCCCGAGCCGAGAACAACGACTCGGAACCTGAGGAGCCGGCCGCACCCGCAACGTCGTCCGGGAAAGGAGCCGACGAATGACCCACGTGGTAGTCGACCCCGTAACCCGCATCGAAGGTCACCTGCGAATCGAGGCCGAGGTCGAAGGCGGCGAGGTGCGCAACGCCTGGTCGTCGTCGACCATGTTCCGCGGCATCGAGATCATTCTCAAGGGCCGCGACCCGCGCGACGCCTGGGCCTTCACCCAGCGCATCTGCGGCGTCTGCACGACGGTCCACGCCATCACCTCGATCCGCGCCGTCGAGAACGCCATCGGCGCCCAGCCACCGCCCAACGCGCGACTGCTGCGCAACCTGATCATGGCCTCGCAGATGGTCCAGGACCACGTCATCCACTTCTACCACCTGCACGCCCTGGACTGGGTGGACATCACGCAAGCGCTCGAGGCCGATCCGGTGGCGACCTCCAGCCTGGCGGAGTCGATCTCGGACTGGCCGCTCTCGAGCCCCAACTACTTTCGCGGAGTCAAGGAGCGGTTGGCGGGATTCGTCCAGGCGGGCCAGCTCGGCCCGTTCGGCAACGCCTACTGGGGCCACTCGGCCTACCGGCTACCGCCCGAGGCTAACCTGCTCGCGGTGGCGCACTACCTCGAGGCGCTCGACTGGCAGCGTGAGTTCATTCGCATCCACGCCATTCTCGGCGGCAAGAATCCGCACCTCCAGAGCTTCGTGGTCGGCGGCATGGCGACGCCGGTGGATCCCGACAAGCAGGCCTCGATCAACCTCACGTCGGTCAGCGCGATGCGCAAGATGATCCGCGAGGCACGGCAGTTCGTTGAGAAGGTCTACCTCCCCGACCTGCTGGCGGTGGCGTCGTTCTACAAGGACTGGGCCGGCTACGGCGCCGGAGTCGGCAACTACATGGTCTACGGCGAGTACCCCGAGAGCGACGGTCGCCAGGCCGAGCTCTACCTCCCTGCGGGCGTCATCCGCGACCGCGACCTGAGCGCGATCGAGCCCCTCGATGCCGCCAAGATCACCGAGTACGTGACTCACTCGTGGTTCGAGTACAGCGGCGGAGACGGCATCGGCGTGCACCCCTATTCCGGCGAAACGCAACCCAACTACACCGGGCCCGAGCCGCCCTACGAGCGACTGAACACCGACGGCAAGTACTCGTGGCTCAAGTCGCCCCGCTACGACGACCAGCCGATGGAGGTGGGGCCGTTGGCCAGGATGCTGGTGGCGTACGTCTCGGGGCATCCCCGGGTCCGGGAACTGGTCGACGGCGCCCTCGGACAGCTGGGGGTCGGACCCGCGGCGCTGTTCTCGACCCTGGGACGGGTCGCCGCGCGCGGCATCGAGACCCAGGTGCTGGCCGAGAAGATGGAAGGCTGGCTCGACGAACTGGCCGACAACATGGGCCGCGGCGAGCTGGCGATCGCCGACAACTCGAAGTGGGACCCCGCGACCTGGCCCGCCGACTGTACCGGCGCGGGCTTTCACGAGGCGCCGCGCGGAGCGCTGGGCCACTGGGTGCACATCCAGAACGGCGAGATCACCAACTACCAGTGCGTCGTGCCGAGCACCTGGAATGCCGGCCCGCGCGACGCCATGGGCCAGCCCGGCCCCTACGAACAGGCCCTGATCGGCAACCCGGTCGCCAACCCGGAGCAACCGCTCGAGATTCTACGCACCGTTCATTCGTTCGACCCCTGTATGGCCTGCGGCGTCCACGTGCTCGATCCGCACGGGCGCGAGGTGGTCAAGGTGAAGGTGCAATGAGGGTCTGGAAGAAGCACGTCCGCGAGGTCGAGCTGGACAACGTCTACGTCTGGCAGTGGCCGGTGCGAGTCACCCACTGGCTGAACGCGATCGCCATATGGGTGCTCTCGGTCACCGGCGTCTACATCGGCTACCCGATGCTGATCGCCTCGGGAGCCGCCAGCGACAACTTCTTGATGGGCTGGGCACGCGCGATCCACTTCTACACCGCCATCGTCTTCACCCTGTCGGTGCTGTCCCGGATCGCCTGGATGTTCATGGGCAACTGGTACTCGCGATGGCATCGGCTCGTTCCGGCGTCGAAGGCGCGCTGGCGCGCCATGCGCAGAACCTTTCGCTACTACATGTTCGGCATGCGGATGCCGCCCGGCTTCGTCGGCCACAACCCGCTCGCGGGCCTCACCTACGCGTTCGTCTTCCTGGCCTACCTGGCCATGATCGTCACCGGCCTCACCATGTACGGGACCAGCGCCCACGTCGACTCGCCGTTGCGGATCTTCGCCGGCTTGGCTCCCTTTCTGGGTGGACTGCAGACCGCACGCTGGATTCACCATGGGGTGATGTGGGGAATCTGGGCCTTCTTCGTGCATCACGTCTACAGCGCCATCCTGATGTCCCAGGTGGAGGCCACGGGCACCGTGGAGTCGATCTTTTCGGGCCACAAGTTCGTGCCGCGCGAGGACATCATCAAGCCCGGATATCGATTCGAGCACCCCGAGGCCTAGCCTGGCGAACCGCGTGACGAGACGAGAGCCACGCCCGCTGCTGATCCTCGGCCTCGGGAACGTCCTGTGCGGCGACGACGGGCTGGGAGTCGCCGCCGTCGAACGCCTCCGGCGCTCCTACGAGCTGCCCGAGTCCGTCCGGGCGCTCGACGGCGGGACCCTCGGCCTGACCCTCCTGACCCAGTTCCAGGAGACCGACGACGCGATCCTGGTCGACGCGGTCCGTACCGACGAGCCACCGGGGACGGCAATCCGGCTCGAAGGAAGCTCGGTGGCTCCGGCCGTACGCGAGCGCCTGTCGGTGCACCAGGTCGGCGTCGCCGATCTGCTCGACGCGCTGCGCTGGCTCGACGCCCTGCCCCGCCGCCTGGTGCTGCTCGGGCTCGTGCCGCGCACTCTCGAGCTCGGCCTCGGGCGATCGAGCGAGGTGGAGGCCGCCCTGGACGGACTGGTCGAGGAGATCGCGCAGGAGGCGGGTCGAATGGGCTTCCCCCTCCGCCGACGCGAAGATCATGAGGAGGTTGCTGCCGGCGCTGGCAGCGCTGCCGCTCGCGCTCTGGGGCTGTAGCGCCGACACCTCTCCCGCTCCCCCGCCGGAGGTGCCGGAAGCTCGGCTCGCCTCGGACGGCGCGCGGCAACGCGGGCGCGAGATCTTCCTCGAGCACTGCGCCCTCTGTCACGGCGAAGAGGCCAACGGGCTGGGAGCTCGACGTAACCTCTCGAGCCGACCCCAGGACTTCACCGACCCCTCCTGGCCCCAGCGCACGACGCCGCAGGAGATCTACCTCGTCATTCGGGACGGCCGCCGCGGCACCGCCATGGCGAGTTGGAAGGATCTCGGCGAGCGGCAGACCTGGGATCTCGTGGCGTACCTGCTCTCGGTCGCCCGACCGCAGTAGCCTGACCTTCCCGGCGTCGACGTTCGGTGCTAGGCCCCGGCCCACATCGCCGCACCGCACGCCGCCAGCACGAGCCCGGTGAGGACATGGCCGTACCGCTCGAGCAGCCTCGAAGACCGGCGCCCGCCGCTGCCGGCCCTCAGCAGCCGGTTCAGACCGAGCCGGCCCGCCGCCACCGCCGACACCATGGTTCCAACCGTGGCGAGCGCGAAGGCGAGGGCGGTCAGTCCCGCGTCGAGCCAGGCGCCGCGCGCGGCGGGGACCATCAAGAGCGGCACGAGCAGCTCGCACGGTCCGACCACGAAGAGGGTGAAGAGCGCCCAGGAGCCCCAGCGGCCGCTTTGCGCCGCGGCACCCGCGCCGGCGGTGTGGGGATGGGCGTGCTCGCCGCGGTGGACGTGGCGATGGCGGTGCACCTGTCCGTCGGCGTGCTCATGCCAGTGCTCGTGAGGGCGATCGCGCAGCGCCTGGCGCAGTCCCCAGGCGGCGTAGGCGAGGCCGGATCCGAACAGCAGCCAGGCCGCGACGCCGCCGCGCAGCGTCTCGACGGCGTCGATGCGGCCGATGGCCAGACCGGCCGCCACCCCGAAGAGCCCCAGCAGCGCCGAAGCCCCGACGTGCCCGGCGCCGCAGACCACAGTCAGCCGCAGCGTTCGGGCCATGCCCCAGCCGCGGGCCCTGGAGACGAGGATAAAGGGCAGGTAGTGGTCGGGCCCGATGAGCGTGTGCACCAGCCCCAGCGACGCCGCACCCAGGATCAGAGGCGACGAGGCGGAGTCCACGGTTATCCGGCCTCCGCGGGGTGTTCGGGCGCCGCGTCGGCCACCTCCATCTCGATTCGCTCGAGCACGATCTCGTCGCCCGCCACCAGGCGCGCGGGCGTCGAGCACGCCTGGCAGCGCAATGGGACACCCGGGGCCAGGTCCGTGGCGCACTTCGGGCATTGCCAGGTCGCAGCCACGGGTACGACCGTCAACACCGCGCCCTCGCAGATCGTGCGCTCCCGGAAGAGCTCGAACGCGGTCTCGAGCAGCGACACCTCGACGCCGGACATCTCGCCGATCTGAACGCGCAACCGGTGAACGGCGGTCGCGCTGTGGGCCGCCGCCTCTCTTTCCACTCGCGCGATCAGCGCCTGAACGATCGAGTACTCGTGCATCTGCCCCGCCGACGGACTCGAATCCGGCCCTCTTCGCTACTTCGGGCAGACCGCGCCGGTCTTGGCCCACGCGGCGATCAGACCGCCGAAGGTCTCCTGGTCGCCGGGCGCCGGCTCGCGGCCGGCCCCGGGGGTCCAAGCCCAGCCGACCAGGGCGTCCTCGGCCATGTGCTCGACGATGTCGGCGACCGTGCGATTGCCGTTCCGCGCCGGATCCTTCAGCTGCTCGCAGATCTCCGGCAGGGACAGGCCCTCCCAGGCCATCTTGCGCGGCGCCAGGTGCCACGCCGGCGCTCCCGGCACCCGCCCCGGATCGAAGTTCTCCTTCTGGTGGCAGGTCTTGCACTCCATGCCGGCCACCCCCAGCCCGGATCGGCCGCGCCGCACCGGCGGCTCGTGGCGCGACCCCAGCTCGCCCTGGAGAGGCTCGTCGCCCGCCGGGTGGCAGTTGATGCATCGGGCGTGGGTCAGCACCCGGCCCGCTTCGACGAAGAGCGCCGCCGAGCGCTCCTCCTTGTTTGCGATCGAACGGAACTCCGCGGCGGCCTCGAGCGCCTCCCCTTCGGCAGCGAGGGTTGCCGAGCCGGACGGCCAGAGCGCGCAGGCCAACGTGAGCGACAGAGCCGTAGCCAGAAGTCGTGTCATCGTCGTCAGCTCCTCTTCGAGCTCAGGCGGCGGAACGGCAGGCGACGGACGCGCTCGCCCGTCAGATGGAAGTAGGCGTTGGCCACCGCCGGGGCGATCGGCGGCACCCCGGGCTCGCCGACCCCGGTGGGGG
>JAHEKO010000206.1 GCA_024638355.1 Acidobacteriota bacterium | reverse complement strand
GCCGGGAGATCGCCCGGCAGATCGACCACCTCTTCGTCTCCGGCGATCTCGAGACGCTGAGCGCGAAGCGCGTCCTCGACCGCGACCGCGACGGCATCTTCCCGTCGGATCACTTCGGCGTGCTGGCGACCGTTCGGGTGCCGTGATCCCGCCCGACGGCTGGCGCCGCTACTGGACCGGCTCGACCTGGAGGTTCTCTTCTTCCGCCGGCGACAGCTTGCGCGCGCGCCACGTGCCGCCTCCCTGGCGGCCGCCGCTCACGTCGACGGCGGTCCAGCCGCCTCGGATCTGGCGGGTCGCCGGGTTGTAGCTGCCTTCGAGCACCGAGTCGAAGCCGTTCATGTTGTCGATCCTCTCGAGCTCGACCTCGTTGTTTGCCAGCGTGCCGCGAACCGAGCCGTTGCGACGACCGCTGAGCCGGTAGGTGCCGGTGATCAGCGTGCCTTGCACGCGGAGCTCGAGGAGGCCGACCTCTCCCGTCGGCTGAAACTCGATGTTCCAGAAGCCGTCGAGCTGGCTGGTGGGCACCAGGAGCCGTCCCTGCGCGCGCCGGATCTCGTTGTCGAGCTCGGCGAGCCGCGCCATCCGGCCGTAGAGCGCGCGGCGTAGGTCGGAGAGCTCGCGCGAGACGGCGAAGGCGGTCTCGCGCGCCTTGCCGACCTCGCTCTCGAGCCGCTCGAGCTCCTCCATCGGTGGGCGAGTGACTCGGATCGCCTGATCGAGCCGATCCGACTGGGCGCGGAGCGCCTGGTGGGCCTCCTGCTCGCGCAGCCGCGTCGCCTCGTAGCGCTTCAGCTCGTCGTCGAGGAGCCGGCTCTCGATGCGGCGATTCGCCTCGAGAAGCTGGATGACGCTCTGGGCGTCCGCGGCCGTGACCGCGGCCGCGAGTGCGAGGAGCACGGTGAGGTATCGAGTCACGATAGACGGAGTCTACTCTTCTGTACGCGGCCGCCGCGCACGGCATCTAGAGGAGACTCGAGAGAGACGGAACGCGCCGGTCGGCCCTACGCGGCCTCTTTTTCGGCCGCGGGCGCCTCCGCCTCGCCCTTCAGGTACCGATCGAGGAAGGCGAGCATGGCCGTGTGCGCCTCCTGGCGATTCTCCTTCTTCTGGAAGCCGTGCCCTTCGTCCTCGAAGACCAGATACTCGACCGGCACCCCGTTCGCCCGCGCCGCCTCGACGATGTCGTCGGACTCCGCCTGCAGCACGCGAGGATCGTTGGCGCCCTGAAGCACCATCAGCGGTCGCACGATCTTGTCGGCGTTGAACAGCGGCGAGATCCGGGTCAGGCGCTCGCGATCGGTCTCCGGGTCGCCGATCTCGTCGATCAGCGCGTCGCGGATCGAGCCCCACCAGGCGGGCATGTTCTCGATCGTGCGGATCCAGTTGGAGATGCCGAAGATGTCGACGCCCACGGCGAACTCCTCGGGCGCGAGGGTCAAGGCCGCGAGCACCATGTAGCCGCCGTAGCTGCCGCCGATGATGCCGATCTTCTCGGGGTCGACGTAGCCGGTGTCGATCAGCATCTGCTTGCTGGCGACGCAGTCACCGAGGTCGGCCTCGCCGTGCTTGCGGTCGTCCATGGCGAAGAAGGTCTTGCCGTAGCCGCTGCTGCCGCGGTTGTTGATGGCGTAGACCACATAGCCGTGGTTGGTGAAGTACTGCAGCGTGTCGAAGTAGCCCATCCGCGACTGGCCTCCGGGCCCGCCGTGCACCCAGACCAGCGCCGGCGCCGGGTTCTCGGCGCTGGCCCCGTGCGGCCTGTACAGGATTCCGGGAATCTCTACGCCGTCGTAGGAGGTGAAGCGCTTCACTTCGGCCTCGACCAGGTCGTCGGGATTGATGTTGGGCGAGAGCGAACGGGTCAGCCGCCGGGGCTCGGCGCCGATCTCCTGCACGTAGAGGTCGCGCGGATTGCGGCTGCTCGAGGCGTAGAACGCGAGCGTCTCTTCGTCGCGCGAGACGGTGATCGAGGTGATGTCGGCCGACGGCACCTGCGGCAGCTCCACCTGCTGCATCGTGGCGGCGTCGTACAGCCGAACCTCGGTGCTGGCGTCGTTGTTGATGCCCACGACGATGTACTTGCCGTTCTGGGTGGGGTAGCCGTAGCGAACGTCCCAGTCGGGCGTGACGATCGCCTCCTTCTCATCCGTGGCGAGCTCGTAGCGCGCGAGGTGCGCGAACTCGCTCCCCTCGTCGCTGGTCATGTACAGGTACTTGCCGTCGGGGCTGAACGACTGGAAGCTGTTGGCCATCTCGCCTTCGTGCTCGGTGATGTTCCGGGTCTCACCCGACTCGACGTCGTAGAGAGAAATGTCCGAGTCGGTCGTGGTGTAGGTCTTCGACAGGGCGATGGTCTTCTTGTCGGGCGATCGCCCCTGGAAGTTGAGCCCCTCGTTGTTCTGGTAGATCAGCTCGCGGCCGTAGTCGGCGAGGGAGTACTCGTAGACGTCGTAGAAGCGCTGGTCGCGCTCGGTGGTGCCGACGTAGAACGACGCGTCGTCCCAGGCCCAGCCGAAGAAGAGAGCGCGGTGGCCGTCGCCGGGGGTCAGGTCCGTGACCGTGCCGTCCGGCTCCTGGACGAAGAGGTGGAAGAGCTCGTTGCCGCCCTCGTCCTTGAGGTAGAGGAAGCGGTCGTCGGCGGGGAAGTAGCTGACCGCGCGGATCGTGTCGGTGGTCGACTGGGTCAGAGCCACCGGCTCGCCGCCGTCCGCCGGCACGGCGTAAGCGTTGTAGACGCCGGTCTGGTCGGAGCTCACCAGGATCTTGCTCTTGTCGGGGGAGAACGACGCCCCGCGGTAGTTGGTGGTGCCGAGGAAGTCCTCGATCGGGTAGCGGGCGATCTGTCGCGGTGCGGGCTCCGGCTCGGTGGCGCAGGCCGCCGCCAGCAGCACCGCGGCGATCGACGCGGCGAGGAACGTTCTCTCAAGGGTCATCGCGAGTCTCCAGAAAGTGGGGGTCTCGGTCGCAGTCGGCGAGTATAGCCGTCGCGGCCGAGGGGAGCACTCTCCTCACGCGGCGCGGAGGCGGCTCGCGGGCCAACAGATCCGGTCCGTAAGCTGTATATGATGGCCGCCTCATGACGAACCGATCAGCCGGCCGGCCAGCGGGTGCGGTCGAGCTAGAGGGAGAGAGAACGATGATGATGAAGAGAGTCTTGTTGGTAATCGCGATGGCGGTCCTGCTCATGACCGGCGGAGTGCCGGCGCAGGAAGATCTCGTCAACCAGCTGCTCGAAGCGTGCGAAGCGGACGTCGAGAACTACTGCAGCCAGGTGACGCTCGGAGAGGGGCGCCTGCTGGCCTGCTTCTACGCGCATCAGGACAAGCTGTCGTCGCGCTGCGAGTACGCGCTCTACGACACGGCGGCGCAGCTCGAGCAGTTCGCGGCCGCGGTGACGCACGTGGCGCGCGAGTGCCGCGACGACATGATCGAGCACTGCGGCGAAGTCGAGATGGGCGAAGGCCGGGTTGGCGCCTGCCTGCTGGAGCACAAGAGCGAGCTCCAGGACAACTGCCGTCAGGCGATCGACGACGTCGGGCTCGAAGTGGTCGAAGACTGACGACGGGGCGCGCCGTGGCTCCCCGCCAACCGGTGGCGAGCCGCGGCCGCTTACGGCTCGAGCGCTATCGAGCCCAGCAGCTTGGCCTGCATCGCCTGGTTGTCGGCCGTTCTCTTGCTGATCATCGAGTTGACCACGTAGAGCTGTTTGCCGTCGATGACGAATACCGCCAGTCCGGTGTACCCGGGGTGGTCCTCGTCCTCGAAGTCGGCCGCTTCGTAGCGCAGCTCCATCGCCGCGTCGGCGTTCTCGATCTCGATGGACTCGCTCGAGATCTCGCGTCCGAAGGCCTCGTGCAGAACGCTTCCCTTGGCGTTGGAGAAGAGGATATTCGGCCCGGCGAACATCACCGCGAGGCGCGGCAGAGTAGAGCCGCTGATCGACATCAGGATGCCGTCGCCTTGATGCTCGGCCACGCGGGTGACGATGGAGCCGGCCGGCGTCTTGCTGACCAGCTCGGTCAAGTCGTCGGCGGGATTGGGGAAGAGCACCGAGGCGCGCCCGTCGGCGCTTTCGATTCGATACCACTCCTCGGCCGCGGCGGGAGCAGGATGGATGCTGCAGAAACAGGCGAATAGGACTGAGAGATAGGTAGTTGTTCGCATGGCGCAGGGATAGTACACGCCCGGCGGATCGCGACCGTCTCGATTGGCGATACGCTAGGCATTCGAATCGTCTCGGCAGACTTTCTTGAACCGACCGAACTCCATTCGTCGTCGCCTGCTCGGCGATCAGGTGTTGCTGATCCTGCTCCTCGGCGGTGCGCTGATGGCGACGACCTTCCTCGGCGCCCGGCGGGCGGTCGAAACGCTTTCGCGGACGCTGATCGGGCGCGCCGCCGACCAGGCCGAGCTCGAGCTCCGGCGCTTCTTCGAGCCGGTGATGAGCGTGCTGGGCGCCGTACGCGAGTGGGACGAAGCGGGCCAGCTGCCCGCGGACGTCGACGGGATGCGGGCCTGGCTGCTGCCGGCCGCCGAGCGTCTGCCGCAGGTGGCGGGAATCCTCCTGGCCCGCGGCGACGGGAGCGAGCGGTTCCTGACCCGATCCGGGGGCGGCTGGAGGAGCCGCCGGACCGCGGCAGGCGACTCGGGTCTCGAGACCGCCTGGCTCGGCGTCGGGACGAATCCCACTGGAACCGCCGACTACGATCCCCGCGTGCGGCCGTGGTACCGCGGCGCCTTGGCCGCGGCGCCGCGCTCGATCTTCTGGACCGAGCCCTACCTCTTCTTCACGCGGAAGATCCACGGCATGACGGCCGCGGCCGCCTACACCGGTAGCGACGGCGGAGAGCGCGTCGCCGCTCTCGACGTGAGCCTCGCCGACCTGGCGGATTTCGCGCGCTCCATCGAGGTCAGCGCGGGCGGCGGCCTGTGGATCGTGACCGAGGATCGGCGCCTGCTCTCCTGGCCCGAAGACCCCCGGATCTGGGGGGATCGAGATTCGGCCGCCGCGATGCTCAAGCGGCCCGAGGATCTCGACCTCGACCTGGTCGACGACGCGCTCGCGGTGCTGCGCAACAGATCCGAAGCGCTGGGCATCCCGGTGGCGGAGCGGTTGGTCGAGGTGGACGAAGGCAGAGCCGCGGCGATCGCCGAGCCGATCCGGTTCGCGAGCGGTGGCGCGGCCTGGTGGGTCGCCGGACGGCTCTTCCGTCTCTCGAGCGAGCGGGCGCTCATGATCGTCGTCACGGTTCCGCAGGCCGATCTGCTCGGCGACCGCGCGCGCCTGCGCTGGTGGATCCTGGCGATTACCCTGATCGTGCTGGCCGGAGCCGTCTTGCGGGCCGGATTCCTCGCGCGCCGCTTCAGCGAGCCGATCGAGGCGCTGGTCGCGCAGAGCGATCGCATCCGCCGCGGCGACTTCGAGCCGGGCGAGCCGATCGAGGCTCCCGTGACCGAGGTGCAGCAGCTCGCGGACTCGCAGGAGAGGATGCGCAGAGGCCTCAAGACGCTGATGAAGATCGAGGGCGATCTCCAGGTCGCGCGCCAGATCCAGCAGAAGACCTTCCCCCGCGAGCTGCCCACCCTCGCCGGCTTCGACATCGCGGCCTACAGCCAGCCGGCGGACGAGACCGGTGGCGACAGCTTCGACGTCATCGGGCTGACCGGCGACGGCGCGCTGACCGAGGGCGAGGCCGAGAGCCTGGTCCTGATGCTGGCGGACGCCACCGGCCACGGCATCGGGCCGGCGCTCTCGGTGACCCAGCTGCGCGCCATGCTGCGGATGGCGGTGCGCAACGGGAGCAGCCTCGCCGAGACCGCGGCGCACATCAACGAGCAGCTCTTCGCCGATCTGCCGCAGAATCGCTTCATCACCGCCTGGCTCGGGAGGCTCGATCGCGACGGTACTCTCCGGACCTTCTCGGGCGGCCAGGCGCCGCTCTTCCTCTATCGCGCCGAGAGCGGCGAGGTCGAGGTCCTGAACGCGAGCGCGCCGCCGCTCGGCCTGCTGCCGCCCATGCCCGTCGTGCTGCCGCCGGCCACCCGGCTCGAGCCGGGGGACGTCTATGTCGTACTCTCTGACGGGTTCTACGAGGCGGAGAACCCGGACGGAACGGAGTTCGAGAAGGAGGGCGTGATCGGAGCTCTGAAGGAGTGCGCGGGCGGCACGGCGAGCGGGATCCTGGAGGCCCTGCGCGCCGCGGTGCTCGAGTTCACCCACGGCGCGCCGCTAGCCGACGACCGGACCGCGGTCATCATCAAGAGGACGGCATGAAGGCGCAAGGCGAAGGCAGGTTTCTGCCGCTGCTGATCGCGCTCTCGGTGTTGTTCGTTCTCTACCCGCTGGTCGACGTCCTGGGCGTCACCCGGCTCTTCAGGATCCTCTTCATCCTGGTGCTGGTGGTCGCGGTCTACACGCTGGGCGAGCGGCGGCGTCAGCTGGTCATCGTGTTGGCGCTCGCCTTGCCGAGCGCCATCGGGCAGGCCGTCGCCCTCACCCACCCGAATGCCGCGACGCTCAAGATCGCGGTCGGCTTCGCGCTGCTCTTCGTCGGCTACGTCACGGTGGTGATCCTGCGGGGCGTGCTCAAGGGCGGCAAGGTCACCGGCGACAAGATCGCCGGGGCGATCGGCGCCTACCTCCTGCTCGGGCTGAGCTGGGCGATGCTCTACGCGATGATCGACCTCTTCGTGCCGGGCGCCTTCGAGGGCTCGATCGACGCGGCGGCGCACGACGGAAGCACCGGGCGCGATTTCGGCTTCATCTACTACAGCTTCGTCACCCTCACCACTCTCGGCTACGGCGACGTCTCGCCGCTCTCGCCGATCGCCCGCAC
>JAHEKO010000205.1:2653-6855 GCA_024638355.1 Acidobacteriota bacterium | reverse complement strand
CGTCGCCGTCGAGGTGGCGAAGCGCGACTCGATAGGCGAAGTCCGGGGCGGCGGTGAAGGTCCCCCGACACCGCTGGATCTCGCCGAGCCACAGGCCGGGGTCGCGGAGGGTAGTCGGCAGAAGAAAGAGCGGCAGGCCGAGATAGAGCGGCACCATCGTCATCAGCACGAGGCCCATGTCGTGGTGAACCGGAAGCCAGCTCACGAAGACGTCGTCGGTAGTGATCTCCATCCCCGCGATCATCTGCCGGATGTTCGTCAGGAGCGCGCCGTGCTGCACCTCGACCCCCTTCGGCTCCCCGGTGCTGCCGGACGTGTACTGGATGTAGGCCGGGGTTTCGGGAGCGGGCGGGGGAACGTCCGATGACGCGTCGGGCATCCCGGCCCCCTCCCGAGGTGAGAGGTGCACGAGGCCCGCCGACCGCAGCGCGCCGAGCGACGGGTCTTCCAGGCCCGACGCGACCACCACTCGCGCGCCGCAGCGCTCGGCCATGGCGATGAGCCGGCGCGCGCCCGAGCCGGGGTAGAGCGGCACCGGCACGCCGCCGCCGAGCTGGATGCCGTAGAACGCCGTAAAGAAGCCCGCGCCGTTCGGCTCGGCCACCACGGTCCGTTCCCCCGGCGACAGCCCTCGCTCGCGCAGCACGCCAGCGAAGGCTCCCGCCCGCGACCAGAGCTCACCCAGGGAGCACGACTCGCCCGCGAAATGAAAGGCCGTGCTCTCGGACTCCTCGCGCGCCCGTTGCGCCAGTCTGTCGAGCAGGGTGCGGCAGCTCTCCATCGCTCCTCAGCGGGGGCGTGCAACGAGACGCAGCACGTCGTCGACGGTCTCGAGGGCGGCGACCTCCGCTTCGCCGATCGAGGTCCCGAGCCGATCCTCGAGCGCCAGAACCAGGTTCAACAGATCCGCGGAGTCGGCACCGAGGTCCTCGAGCAGATGATCCCCGCGCTCGACGGCCTTGGCTCCGAGCTGGACGGCGACGATCTCGAGAACCTCTTCGGGTGGAACGGTCATGAGCCATCTCCTTCGGTCGTCAGCAGGCGACGCATCTCTTCGGCGATCCCGGCGGCCTCCCACTCGTTCATGTCGCAGTCGAGGTAGAGGATGTCGAGATGGAGCCGGCCGCGGAAGATGCGCGCCTGCGCCGTGTACTCGGGGCCGCGCGGGAAGTTGGAGACGAAGGCGCGCAGGCCGTCGACCGCACCGGCCGCGCCGAGCGACGGCAGCTCCACCGCGCCGGCGTAGTTCAGGGCCGCAGTGGCCATCCGGCAGCTCTTCTGCCGCAGCATGCCCCGGACCGAGAGCTCGCTGAAGCGAGCCGAGAGGAACTTCTCGCCGCGCTTGGCGGCGGCGTCGCTGAGCCGGTGTATCGCGCTGGCCAACGACCAGAGATCGGCCGCCGGATCGACGAGGGTCGTGAGCCGCACGATGGAGAAGTAGCCGGCCACGACCGCGCCGGAGACGGGCGGCTCGAGGTAGGGGCGAAGCAGGGGAAAGGCGAGGAAGCGGTGGGGAAGCGGGCTACCGGCGTAGCGGTGCCGGGCGACCGCCAGAAGCATGGCCGCGGTCAGCGCGCTCCACACCCCCACCTGCGCCCGACGGGTGGCGCGCACCAGGGCGTTGGTCTCCCGGCGGCCGTAGACGAGGGGCAGAATCCTGCACTCGTACGGCCCCTCGGGCGGCGGGTGGCGCCGGCCGCGCGTGCGCCGCCGGTAGCCGATCTCGTCGGCCAGCTGGCGGATCATGAAGCGCAGGCTCGGCCACCACACGCGCGGGGAGCGGAAGCGGGCCGGCCACCGGGCGTCGGCGCTCTCGGGAAGAGAGTCCGGCGCGTCGATCTCGAGCGGCGGCTCGACCGCGCCGGCGGCCAGGCGTAGGAGGGAGCTCACGATCTCGATCGCCGCGACGGCATCGACGATGGCGTGGTGCAGGGTGACGATGACCTCCTGACGCTCCCGGCCCGAGACGATGGCGCACCGGGCCAGCGGTGGGAGCGTGGCGTCGAACGGGCGCGCGAGCTCGGCCTCGACCTCGCCTCGCCACGCGGCGTCGGTCGACCGCTCGACCGTGCGCAGGGGGACCGGCGGCGCGCCGTCGATCAACTCGAAGACCGGCCCCCCGCGCCGGCTCCGAATCGCGGACCTGAGCAGAGGATGCCGGCGCTGGAGCTGTGCCCAGGCGCTCGCCAGCGCAGGCTCGGAGAGCGCGGCGCCGAGGTGCACGCAGATCACCAGGTTGAAGGAGTAGACTTCCCCGGTCAGGTATTGAGCGCGTTCGAAGGCGCCGAGCGGTCGAGACGATAGACCCATCGACACTACGTTACGCCGCAGGAGACTGGCGCCGCCACCCGATCGCGCGGTCGCTCCACCACCCCGACGCGGGAAGCGAGCCAGGCCGCCGGGAGGGACACTGAACGCGCGGCAGAGAGGAGGCATCCACCTTGAGCTACCGCGAAGTGTCCGTAATCGCCGCGATCGCGCTGAGCCTGGGCGCCTGCGGCCGCAGCTCCACCTTCCACCTCGCGGGCACGGTCGAGCGCACCACGATCGAGGTCGCCGCACCGGTTTCCGCGGAGATCGTCGAGATCGGCGTCGAGCGCGGCCAACGGGTCGAGACCGGGGCGGTGCTGGCGCTCCTCGACTCGTCGGTCGCGCTGGCCGAGCTTCGCGCCTTCGAGGCGGCCCACGCGGCGGCCCAGGCCGCCCTGACCGAGGCGGAGCACGAGTTCACCCGGGTCGAGGCCCTCGGGCGGCGGCGAGTTGCCAGTCCCCAGGAGGTCGATCGGGCGCGCCGCCAGCGTGACGAAGCGCTGGCCAGGGTAGCCGAAAAGGAGGCCCGTATCGCCCAGGCTCGCAAGCTCCTCGAGGACCGCACCATTCAAGCCCACGCCGCCGGCGTCGTCGACCAGCTGCCCTTCGAAGAGGGAGAGCGGGTGCCCGCCGGTGGCGTGGTGGCCGTTCTCCAGACCGAGAGCGAGCCCTGGGTGCGCATCTGGATGCCCGCCCGTGCGGTCACCCGGATCACCGACGCCGCCAGGGCCGAGGTGGAGATCATCGGCCTCGACCGCAAGCTCAACGGCCGCCTGGCCGACGTCGCGCGGGAGCCCGAGTTCACCCCTCACTACGCTTTGACCGAGCGCGAGAGCGCCCACCTCGTCTACCGCGCGCGGGTGATCCTCGCCGACGCGCCGGCCGACCTGCGGCCGGGCGTTCCGGCCACGGTCAAGCTGATTCTGCCGAAGCGGGGGAAGGCGTCGGATTGACCGGTGAGGCGGTCATCGAGGCCCGGCAGCTGAGCCGCTCGTTCGGCCCGCTGGTCGCGGTCGACCGGGTCGATCTCACCGTCGGCCGCGGCGAGGTGTTCGGGTTTCTCGGGCCCAACGGCGCCGGCAAGTCGACGCTGATTCGACTGCTCGTCGGTCTCCTGCGACCGACCTCGGGAAACGCGCGCGTGCTGGGCCGCGAGCTCCCCGTCGAAGCCGAGCGCCTGCGCGCCGAGGTCGGGTACATGACCCAGCGCTTTTCGCTCTACGACGACCTGACCGTGGTCGAGAACCTGGAGTTCGCCGCGGAGGTCTTCGGGCTCGACCGGGAGACACGGCGGCGGCGTGTCGAGGAGACCCTCGAGCGGTTCGAGCTGAGCGCGCGCCGCGATCAGCGCGCCGCGATCCTTTCCGGCGGTTGGAAACAACGCCTCGCCCTGGCCGTGGCCACGGTTCACCGACCGCAGCTCCTGGTGCTGGACGAGCCGACCGCCGGCGTCGATCCCGATCGGCGACGCGCTCTGTGGGCCGAGATCTTCGAGCTCGCCGCCGAGGGAGCCACCGTGCTGGTGTCGACGCACTACATGGACGAAGCGGTGCGCTGTCATCGCGTCTGCATGCTGATCCGCGGCCGGCCGGTGGCGATCGGATCGCCGCCGAGCCTGACCGAGGCGCTCGCGGGCAGGGTGGTCGAGGTGGAGGCGGAGCCGGTGGAGAAGGCCATCGCCGCGCTGACCGGGCTGCCCGTCGCGGCGAGCGTGACCCAGCTCGGCAACCGGGTGCACGTTCTGCTCGCCGCCGACGGACCGAGCGCCGACGAGACCGCTCCACTCCTTCTCGACCACCTGAAGCGCGCCGGCCTCGAGAGCCCCGGCTCGCGGCCGGCCGATCCGAATCTGGAGGACGTGTTCGTCGCCCTCGGGCTGGGCGAGCGCCTGA
>JAHEKO010000205.1:0-2553 GCA_024638355.1 Acidobacteriota bacterium | reverse complement strand
GAGACCGCTCCACTCCTTCTCGACCACCTGAAGCGCGCCGGCCTCGAGAGCCCCGGCTCGCGGCCGGCCGATCCGAATCTGGAGGACGTGTTCGTCGCCCTCGGGCTGGGCGAGCGCCTGATCGAGGGGCCGGAATGAGTCTGCGGCTGCGCCTCCCGGCCGCACCGGCGCCGCTCCGTCGAATTCTGGCCGTGGCCCGTAAGGAGCTCCGCCAGCTCATGCGCGATCCGCTGACCGCCGGGTTCATCGCCGGCGTTCCGATCGTCCAGCTGGCGCTCTTCGGCTACGCCATCAACCAGGACATCCGCCACGCCGAGACCGCGGTGGTCGATTCGTCGAACAGCTCGGTCTCGCGCACCCTGATCGGGGAGCTGGAAGCGACCCAGACCTTCGACGTCGTCGCGCGTCCACCGACCGAGCACGAGGCGCGCCGCATGCTCGAGGAGGGCGACGTTCGCGTGGTCGTCCTGATTCCGAGCGACTTCGCCCGCCGCTACTACCGTGGCCGGGGGGCGGAGGTCTCTTTTCTCGTCGACGCCACGGACCCGACCCTCGCGCGCGCCGTCCAGGCGTCGGCGAACGGCTTCGAGTCGTACCTGAACGAGCGCGCTCCAACGCCCGGCGCGGTGCGGCGGGGCGGGCCGAGCGACCTCGTTCGGCCCGAGCTGGTGCGGCGGGAAGCGTGGAGCTTCTCCGTACTCACCTATTTCAACCCGGAGCTGCGGACCCCGGTCTTCGTCGTGCCGGCCCTGCTGGGCGTGATCCTGACGACGACCATGATCCTCATGACCGCGCTCTCCATCGTGCGGGAGCGCGAGCGCGGAACCTTCGAGTTCCTGATCGGCACGCCGGTTCATCGCTTCGAGCTCATGGTGGGCAAGATCTCACCCTATGTCGCGATCGGCTTCATCCAGATCGCGATCGTGCTGATCACCGGGCTCCTCCTGTTCCGCGTGCCGTTGCGCGGCTCGCTCATCGACCTGGGGATCGCGTCGTTCCTGTTCATCGCGGCCAATCTGACCCTGGGGCTCGTCATCTCGTCGGTCACCGTGAATCAGCTTCAGGCGACCCAGCTCTCGTTCTTTTTCTTTCTGCCCTCGGTGCTGCTCTCGGGCTTCATGTTTCCCTTCCACGCCATGCCGCGGCCGGCCCAGTGGCTGGGCGAGCTTCTGCCGCTCACCCAGTTCGTGCGCATGTCGCGCGGCATCCTGCTGCGCGGCTCCGGGATCGAGGACCACCTGCCCGAGGCGCTCGCGCTGACCCTTTTCTTCGCGGTCACCCTCGGGATGGCGACCAAGCTCTTCAAGAAAGAGGTGGGTTAGAAGCTCCTGCCGAGGGTCACTCCGGCGACGTGGCCGAAGCCCTCGTAGGTGCCACCGATCACGCCGAGCTCGCCGGGCACCGCGCGCGCTTCTTCGAAGAAGAGCGCCATGTAGTAGGCGTCGACGCTCCAGCGCGCCCGCTCGAGCCCGTAGCCGAAAGTGAGGGCGCTGCGGTCGGTGTCGGGAATCGCCGGGCGCAGGGTGTCGGGCGGACCCGGGCCCTCGTCCCACAGCACACCGGCGCGCCATTCGTGGCTGCCGCGCCAACGGCGAGCGAAGCCCAGCCGATAGGTGAGGGTGTCGCTCCAGTCGTGGCGGAGCGTCAGCCCGGGCAGGAACACGCTGTCCAGGCTGACCTCGAGCCGCTCGAAGATCGACCACTGGGTCCACTCGACGTCGAGCTCCCACGACCAGAGATCTCCGCGGTCCCAGGCGATGCCGGCCGCGGCTTTCGCCGGTAGGTTGAGGTCGCCGCGGGCGGCCGCGCTCGGCAGGAACCCACCGGACACGACGAGATCGCCCTCGAGGGTCGGCACCAGCTCGTGCCGGTAGGTGAGCCCGAACGACCAGGGATCGCCGCGGCGGAGCAGAGCCGCGTTCCAGCTCAGATCGTCGCCGTCCCCGGTCAGGTCGCGACGCCCGACCTCAACCAGAGCCACGGCCGGCCCCGCGGGCGTGATCACCGGCGCGAGCACGAAGAGATCGGCCGAGAACGACTTGAGGTCGGCTCGCACGTAGTCGAGGCCCAGCGCCACCGACCAGTGATCGTCGAGGCGGAAGGCGACGTTCGGGTTGATCATGATGGTCAGCAGCTCGGACTTGGCAGCCGAGAAGGTGACGGGCTTATCCCGCCACTCGCTGACCAGGCCGAACGGCGTGTTGATCCCTACCCCCCACGCCAGCCGCTCACCGACGCGCTGCCGGTAGTAGAGGTGGATCGGCGTCTCGATGCTGTTCGCCAGGCTGTAGGTCGCCGGCACCGGCTCGTCGTAGAGGACCGGGAGGCCACCAATCGACGCCGGAATGAATCTCTCGGTCTGATCGAGATCCATGTCGCCGACGAAGAGGAAGTTCGCGCCGAACTGGAGCTCCTTTCCCTCGAGCCAGACCAGAGCCGCCGGGTTGTACCAGTTGGCCGCGGCGTCGTCGGCCCGGGCCAGCCAGGCTCCGGCCTGGCCGGACGCCTTGGCGCTCTGCTCCGGGACCTGATACCCGGAACCGAAGACCTCTA
>JAHEKO010000204.1 GCA_024638355.1 Acidobacteriota bacterium | reverse complement strand
TAGAGCGCCACCCCGGCCAGGCCGAGGGCCCGCACCCAGCGCCGATCCTCGTGGCGGACGATGGCGGCTCCCAGCCACGCCATCAGCAGCGCGCAAACCACCGCCATGATCCGGTGGCTCTGCTCGTGGACCGCGTTGCCGACGAAGTTGAGGGGCAGCAGGCGGCCGTAGGAGAGTGGCCAGTCGGGCACCGACAGAGCGGCCCCCAGGCTGTTGACCGCCGCGCCGGCGGCCAGCAGAACGATCAGCCCGACCATTGCGGAACGGGCGGCCCGGCGGACCGGGCGACGCGATCCGCCGCGGCTCACCCCACGCCCCGGCCGGCCGCGACGCGCAGCCGCTCGACGAGCGATTCGGCGAGCGGCTCGATCCGCCGCTCGAACACGCTCGAGAAGTGACCGATGCACGCCTGGGCGACCTCGGCGAGCGGCGGGCGACGGCCGGCCAGACTCTCGATCGAGCCCATCCGCACGTCCGGCAGGCCGCACGCGACGATGCCCCCGAAGTACGAGAGGTCGGTGGTGACGTTGAGGGCGAAGCCGTGCGTGGTGATCCAGCGGCTCAGGTGAACCCCGAGCGATGCGATCTTGCGCCCTTCGGCCCAGATTCCGATCTCTGGCTGGGGCCGCGCCTCGGCGACGATTCCGTAGTCCGCGAGAGTGCGGATCAAGACCTCCTGGAGGTCGCGAATGTAGCGCCGAACGTCGCGGCGGTCGGGATGGAGATCGAGGATCGGATAGCCGACGAGCTGGCCCGGGCCGTGGTAGGTCGTCTGCCCGCCGCGGTCGGACTCGTGCACTTCGATGCCGCGCGCCGCCAGCCGCCCGGCGTCCAGCAGCAGATCGGCGGACCGGGCGTTGCGGCCCAGGCTATAGACGTGCGGGTGCTCCAGTAGAAGGAAGGACTCGTCCACCGTGCCCGCGCGCAGCGCGTCGCGCGCCGCCTCCTGGAGCGCGGTCGCTTCCGCGTACCCCAGCCGGCCGAGAAAGCCGCAGCGCGTCGATCTGGGGTGAGAGGCGGACTCCTTTTTCACGTCATGGATTCTAGACCGCCGCTGGCGTTCGAGGCGGCGACCGCCCCCGCCAGTGCTATCATTTGGCCACAAGGCTTCCCATGACAGTCGCCAAGAACCAGGAGAGTGAGCGCTCTCTCGAGGACCTGCTGGAGACCCTCCAGCCCCGCTTGCGCGGAGTTCTCGCCACCTTCCGCATCCCGTTCGAAGACGCGGAGGATTTGCTCCAGCAGTCGGTTCTCACGTTCCTGATGAAGCGCGACGAGATCAAGGACCCCAGCCGCTGGCTGGTCGGCACGCTGCGCAACCGCTGCCTGATGTACTGGCGCTCCCGCCGGCGCCGCCTCTACGAATCGGTCGACGCCGCGATCCTGGAATCGTTCGCCGAGCCCGAGCAGCCGGCGCAAGAGCGATTCGATCTGGTGCAGGACCTCAAGGGCGTGCTGCGCAAGCTGTCGCCCCGCTGCCGGTCGATCCTGCGGCTCCGCTACGGGCTGGGCTGCGACCCGAGCGAGACCGCCGAGCGGATGGGCTACCGCAGCTCCGGGATCTACAAGATCATCGAGCGTTGCCTCGCCGGCCTGACGCGGCGGCTGATCGCCGTCGGGATCGTGGCGCCCGGCACGGCGGCGGGCAAGCCGGCCTCCGGACGTTCGGGCTAGAGAAACGCGTCCAGCTCGGACCAGCTCTCTTCTTCCAGCGTCCGCTTGACGTGGTTCATGAAGTGATCCGCGTCGGCGCCGTCGATGATCCGGTGGTCGTAGGTGATCGCGAAGTACGACATCTCCTTGATCGCGATGATGTCGTTGCCGTTCGCGTCGGTATCGACCACCGGGCGCTTCTCGATCACGCCGAGGCCGAGAATCGCCACCTGCGGCTGGTTGATGATCGGGGTGCCGAAGAGGGTGCCGAAGACGCCCGGGTTGGTCACCGTGAACGTGCCGCCCTGGACCTCTTCCGGCCGCAGCTTCTTCGAGCGCGCGCGATCCGCCAGATCGTTCGCGGCCCGCGCCAGCCCGACCAGATTCAGCTCGTCGGCGTGCTGGATGACCGGGACGATGAGCCCCCAGTCGAGCGCCACCGCCATCCCGAGGTTCACGTCCTTCTTGTAGACGATGTTGGTGCCGTCCACCGAGGAGTTGAGCTTGGGATTCGCCTTGAGCGCGTTGGCCACCGCCTTGAATATGAACGGCATGAAGGTCAGCTTGGTGCCGTGCGCCTGCAGGAAGCCGCTCTTGGCCAGGCGGCGCACCCGCGCCACCCGCGACAGGTCCATGTGGAAGACGGTCGTGACGTGGGCCGAAGTCGCCTTCGAGTAGGCCATGTGCGCGGCGGTGATCTGGCGGATCTTCGACATCGGCTCGATCTCGACCCGGTCGCCCTCGCGGTAGGGAGCCACCGAGAAGCCCGCCGTCTCCTTGCGCACCGCCGGCATCAGCTCGGGCTCGCGGGCGGCCGGGGCCGCGGGCGCCGCCGGCTCCGGCTCGGTGTCGCGGCTCGCCAGGAAGGCCTCGAGGTCCTGCTTGGTCACTCGTCCGTGGATGCCGCTGCCCTCGAGCTTCGAGATGTCCACCCCGTGCTCCTCGGCCATGCGCCGGACCAGCGGGCTGGAGAACTGGCGGATGCGCTGCTCGAGGTCGGCCGGGGCCTCGCCCTCGGCGGCAACCTCCGGCGCCGCCGGCTTGGACGGCTCGTCCGCCGCAGGCGCCGGCTCTTCGGGCTCCCCGGCGGCCGGCTCCTGCTCCTCGGGCGCGGCCTCTGGCTCGGCCTCGGCCTTTTCGTCCGCGGCCGGCTCCTCGGGCGCTCCGCCTTCCGCGGCCGCCTCGCCCGGCGCGCCGAGGACGGCGACGACCTCGTTCACCGGTACGGTATCGCCCTCCTGGAACTTGATCTCCCGGAGCACGCCGTCCTCCGGGCTGGGAATCTCGGCGTCCACCTTGTCGGTGGAGATCTCGAACAGCGGCTGGTCCCGCTCTACGCTGTCTCCCACCTTCACCAACCACTTGGTGATGGTTCCTTCGGCGATGGACTCGCCCATCTGCGGCATGATCACGTCGGTCGCCATCTACTGCACCTCGAACTTCGACTTATGAGTGAATCGCGTGCCCGACCGCGGCATGCGCCGCCTCGGCCATCGCCTCGGAAAGGGTCGGATGCGCGTGAATCGCGCGGAAGAGCTCCTCGGTCGTCGACTCGATCTGCAGCGCGACGCACGCTTCCGAGATGAGCTCGGTAGCGCTCGGTCCGACGATGTGGACGCCCAGCAGCTCGTCGTAGCGGGTCTCGCGGACCACCTTGACGAAACCACCCGTCTTGCCTTCGATCGCGGCCTTGCCCGAAGCCGAAAAGGGAAACTTGCCCACCGCTACGTCGTAGCCCCGCTCTCGGGCCTTCGCCTCGGTCAGCCCGACGCTGCCCACCTCGGGCTCGCAGTAGGTCACCGAGGGCACGTGGTCGTAGTTGAGCGGCCGCGCCTTCTCGCCCGCCATGTGCTCCACCGCCAGGATCCCCTCCGCCGAGGCGACGTGCGCCAGCCAGGGGGTCTTGACCACGTCGCCGATGGCGTAGACGCTGGGCACCGATGTCCGCATGTACTCGTCGACCTCGACGTAGCCGCGGTCGAGGCCGACGCCGAGCGCCTCGAGTCCGATGTTCTCCGTGACCGGCGCCCGGCCGACCGCGATCAAGACGGTGCTCGCCTCGACGGTCTCCGTCTCCTCGCCGCGGGTCAGGCGCACCTTCACTCCCTCGCCTCCCTTTTCGACGCCGGCGAGCGTGGTGCCCGTCTTCGACTTGATGCCGCGCTTGCGGAAAGCGCGCTCGACCTCTTTCGAGACTTCCTCGTCTTCGAGCGGCAGGAGGCGAGGGAGCATCTCGACGAGGGTGACCTGGGAGCCGAAGGAGGTGAAGGCCGAGGCGAACTCGCATCCGACCGCGCCCGAGCCGACCACCAGCAGGTGGTCGGGCACGCTCTGCAGCTTCAGGATGTGGTCGGAGTTGAGAATGCGCTCGCCGTCGGCCGGCGCCGGCGGGATGTCGCGCGGCACCGACCCGGTCGCCACCAGGATGTGCCGCGCTCGGTAGCTCCGCCGGCCGTCGGGAGATTCGACCTCGACCTCGTTCGGCCCCGTCAGCCGGCCCCGGCCATGGATGGCCTCGACCTTGTTCTTCTTGAGCAGGTACTCGACTCCGCGCGCGTTCTTGTCGACGACGGCATCCTTGTAGAGATGCGTTCGCTCCATGTCGAGAGCCGGAGCGGCCACGTCGACGCCGAAGCTCTCCGCTTTGCGAATCTCGTCGAGCAGACCGGCGGTATGCAGCAGCGCCTTGGTCGGAATGCAGCCGCGATGGAGGCAGGTACCGCCGAGCCTCGAGTCCTTCTCCACGACCGCGGTCTCGAGTCCCAGCTGACCCGCGCGGATGGCGGCCACGTAGCCTCCCGGCCCGCTTCCGACGACGATCAGGTCCAACTCTCTGCTCATAGGCTCTCCCACCGGTCCGCGTGGGCTCGCGGCCTCCGGCTACGACGCTCGCGGGGCGGAAGTCTACGCTATTCTGGGCTCGTCGAGTGAACAGACCCCGAACCGCGCTCGTGCTGACAGGCGGCGGCGCCCGCGCCGCCTACCAGGTGGGCCTCCTGCGCTGCCTCGCCCGGGTGGCGCCCGAGACCTACTTCCCGATCATCACCGGCACCTCCGCCGGCGGCATCAACGCGGTCTTTCTGGCCGCACACCGCAAGGACCTGGCGTCGGCCGCGCACAAGCTCTCCGAGCTGTGGACCGAGCTCAACGCCGAGCAGGTCTACAGGATCGGCCCCGGCTCGCTCGTGAGCAACGTCCTGCGCTGGGGAACGCGCCTGATCTCGGGGGGCTCGGCCCCGGGCCCGAGCCCGCGCAGCCTGCTCGACACCCGGCCGCTCCAGGCCTATCTCTCCAAGGCGCTGCGCTGCGTCGACGGCGAGATCCCCGGAATCGCCGAGAACATCGCCGCGGGCAGGCTCGAAGCGCTCGCGCTCACCACCTTGCGCTACGCCACCGGCCAGACCGTGACCTGGGTGCAGGGGCGCGCGCTCACCACCTGGGAGCGTCCGACCCGGCTGGGCGTCAATACCCGGATCTCCCTCCACCACATCATGGCTTCGGCGGCACTGCCGCTGGCCTTCCCGGCCGTCAAGCTGGGGGATTACTGGTACGGCGACGGCGGCATCCGCATGCTGAATCCGCTCGGTCCGGCGGTACACCTCGGCGCGGAGCGCATCCTCGCGATCTCGACCCGCCACCAGCGCAGCGCGGCCGAGGCGAGCGAGCCGCTGATCGACGGCTATCCGCCCGCCGCCCAGGTGGTCGGCTCGATGATGAACGCGGTCTTCCTGGACGCCCTCGACAACGACGCCGCTCACCTGGAGCGGATCAACCGGCTGCTGGCGGCCGCCGGCGGCGAGGCGGCCGGGGCGCTTCGCCCCATCGACCTCCTGGTGCTGCGGCCCTCGCAGGACCTGGGCCGGCTGGCCGCCGAGTTCGAGCCCAAGCTACCCAAGGGGCTGCGCTTCCTGACCCGCGGCTGGGGTACCCGGCAGACCAAGAGCCCCGATTTCCTGAGCTTGCTGATGTTCCAGCCCGACTACCTCAAGCGTCTGATCGAGATCGGCGAGCGCGACGCCGAGGAGAGCTCCGACGAGCTGATGCGCATCCTGGCCCCCTGAGGGCATCTGATGGGCGGCGAGCGACGTAGGAATGCGTAAGATCCGGTGGGGTGCGCGCACCTACACCGCGAATCCGGCCAGAGGAGACCACCCGATGAAACGACGTATTCTGCTCACAACCATCCTGACCGCGGCGGCGGCGCTTCTCGCCTGCTCCAACGAGGCGGTCTCCGAGACGGTCGAGATCGACGGCCCCGAGGAGCTCGCCACCCTCGCCGGCGGCTGCTTCTGGTGCATGGAGCCGCCCTTCGAGGGCCGGCCCGGCGTCCGCTCCGTGATCTCCGGCTACACCGGCGGTCCCGAGGAGAATCCAACCTACAAGCAGGTGTCGAGTGGCCGTACCGGCCACACCGAGGCCGTCCAGATCAACTTCAATCCGGAGATCATCAGCTACGACGACCTGCTCGCGATCTACTGGCGGAGCTTCGACCCCACCGACGGCGGCGGCCAGTTCGCCGACCGGGGCAGCCAGTACCGGCCGGGCATCTTCCACCACAGCGAGGAGCAGAAGGCGGCCGCGATCGCCTCGCGCGGCGCCCTGGCGGCTTCGGGCCACTTCGCCGAGCCGATCGCCGTCGAGATCACCGAGTTCGGCGCCTTCTATCCCGCCGAGGAGTACCACCAGGACTACTACAAGAAAAACCCGACGCACTACAACGCCTACGCCGTCGGCTCCGGCCGCAAGGGCTTCTTGAAGAAGGTCTGGGGCGACGACGAGTACGAGCCCAAGGGGCCGGCCGCCGAAACGACCTCCTCCGACGCCGGCTACTCCAAGCCCTCGGACGTCGAGCTGCGCGAGCGCCTCAGCGAGCTCCAGTTCTGGGTGACCCAGCAGAACGGCACCGAGCGCCCCTTCGCCAACGAGTACTGGGACAACAAACAGGCCGGCATCTACGTCGACGTCACCTCGGGCGAGCCGCTCTTCTCCTCCACCGACAAGTTCAAGTCCGGCACCGGCTGGCCCTCCTTCACCCGGCCCCTGGTCGACACCCATATCGTCGAGGTCGAGGACCGCACCCACGGCATGGTCCGCACCGAGGTGCGATCGAAGCACGGCGATGCCCACCTCGGCCACCTCTTCCCCGACGGCCCGCGCCCGACCGGCCTGCGCTACTGCATCAACTCCGCGTCGCTCAGGTTCATCCCGGCCGA
>JAHEKO010000203.1:3524-6870 GCA_024638355.1 Acidobacteriota bacterium | reverse complement strand
GCGACGGCGTAGTTGAGGGTCACGTCCGTTCTCTTCTCGCCGTCGTTCTTCGTGGTCACGAAGCTGGGACCGAGGTTCCAGGTCAACGCGAGCCGGTCCGTCAGGTCGTGAGCCGCTAGAAAGAGGACTTTGGGGATCACGTAGTCGTCGGTGAAGCTGGTCTGACCCACGGGCAGGCTGACGTCCGCCAGCAGGGCCGTCTGCGGCCACCGGCCGCTCGCCTCGCCGAGCGCGATCTTGGCGCCCAGGCTGACGTCGTTGAATCCGTCTTCGTCGACCGCCGAGGTGTCGCGGAAGGTCCGCCCCGTCGCGGTCAGGCGCGCTTCGACCCGTTCGGTGACGCCGAACCGGGCCAGCAGGTCGGGCAGCTCATGGGTGTCGGTACGCCCCGAAGCGCTGTCGGTGTGGGTGAACTTGTACCCCGCCTCGATCTGCAGCGCGCGCCGAGGCACCAGCTCCGGCGAGGCGCTGTCCGTCGGGCGGTCGGTCACGATCGGCTCCTCCGGTGGCATCGCCGCCTCTTGATCGGTAGTGTGATCGGAGCGGGCCGATGCCGCGCCGGCCCCGCCGAGCAACGCTACGACGAGCATCGGAACGAGAAGCCTCAACGCGGCCGGCCTCATAGCGACCACTCGGTCAAGTGAATAGCCGCGAATGCGGCCGCAGCGGGACACCGCTCGAGGCGACTCTCGGATCTCACGGAGAATCCTCGGCGGCGGGGCCCTCATCGACCCGCGCAGCTCGCCGCCGCAGGAGAGCCGCCACCGGGAAGAACGCGAGCCAGGCCAGATTCCAGGAGACCTCGCCGACGTAGGCGAACGGCAGGGTGATCAGGGCCACGATAGGCTCGGTGAAAGCCTCCAGATGCACCTTGGTGATTTCCCGGTTTGTGAGCCCCGCTCTGACGAGGCCCTTGCGCCGAGCGAGCGTCCACGCCGCCGCACCGAACACTCCAATCAGCAGGACGGCGATGCTCTCGCCGGAGCGGCGGGCGGGAGCCGCCACCTCGGCGCTTACCCGGACGACGTAGAGCAGCAGCAAGACGGCGGCGATCGAGGCGATCGACAGAGAAGTGTGGGCGCCGCTGGTCCGGTCGAGGTGGGCCATGAGTTGGTTGCTTCGCAGCCAGTACATGATGATGAAGACCAGGCCGATAAGGGCGGCGACGAGATTCCCGGAGAACTCGGCGAAGAGCTCGAGCATCCAGGGCTCTTCGCCGGCGAGGACGCTCTCTTCCGGCAGCGGCAGCCAACGCATGACGCTGACCAGGGCCAGGGCGTAGACGCAGTCGGTGAGAGTTCCCAGGCGGCGAAGCTGAGTCCGCGCGACTTCGTGTTTCGCACTCCCGCTCATGTTCTTCTCCCCCTGTTTGGTTCCGACCGGCAGCCGCTCTGGGCTCCCGAGATCATTCCTCTTCGCTCCGTGATCCCGAGGAGGCCCACTTCCCGACCAGCATGGCGAGGATTACCGCCAGGTACAGCTGGCCCGTCATGCCCATCAGCGTGGCCAACGATTTGGCCTGAGCGCTCTCGGGCAGCAGATCTCCGTATCCCACCGTCGTCATGGTGACGAAGGCGTAGTAGAAGCAGTCGCTGGACCTGAGCTCGTCGGCCTCGGAGCTACCGATGAAGCTGTAGGCCCCCGGCTGATGGCCGGCGAGCAGGATCACCAGCAGGGCAAAGATCAGTCCAAGAAGGAGATAGGCGTTGATCGACTCCACGATCAGCCGTCCGGTGACCTTCCTCGATCGGGCGATCTGCGTGATCAGCAGGATCACGATCAGGATGAAAAAGACGATGGTGATCGTTCCGGCCAAGCTGTTCAGCAGAGGCAAGTCGAACAGCTCGCTGGCCCATTCGAGGGCGATCACCGAGAACGCCGCCAGCAGGATCTCCCGCCGAAGCCGTTGTATCGCCATCGCGGCCAGCAGGTAGATGCCGGTGTACGAGAGGTTGTAGAGCACCCAGTGGTAGCTCAGCGGAAAGAGCGGCACCACGAACACCGTGAAGAACACCAGCACCAGCAGCGAGGAGTTGGCGATGGCCACGGAGCGCGGTCGCACCGAATCCGGGCCTGAGGAGTTGGTGCCGCTCACGCCGCCGGTTCCATTCCACTCATATTCCCACCTCTGGCTCTGCAGGGGCGGTGCCAGCGCGCGGCGATCGCCGGAGACCCCCCTTGGACCGGCCGACGCTTTTGTTCGAGGCACTGCCGAAGCCCGATGCCATGGGTTGCCACCTCGTTCGAGTCCGCAGCTGACGATATTTCGCGACGGTATTTCGTAACGGCCTCGTCTGGACTCCGAGGCGGTTCCAGCGTACAGGCCCTCGTCAGGGCGTTTTACCTGCCCCTAGCGTACTCCGGCCAAGCGCGACCGGGCCGCTGCCGTCATCCCTCGGTTGGTACCGTTTCTGCACAGCTGAATCATTGTTCATGGCCGAGAGGCGCACTCAGAGATTGTCAAGAGAGGGAGGGTTCACAATGCATAGCGGTTCCTGGAACAAGGCGTGGCTCGCGGTGAGGGGAGCGAGCTTCGCCGGATTGATCTGCCTGGTCGTCGGCTTCGCCGCCGCGGCGCCCGCACAGGCGCAGGAGTACTCGCTGTTCGATCGGTTCTCGATCGGTCTCGGCGGCGGCACGCTCGAGATCGACACGGTGGTCCGGCTGGACGCCACCGACGGCAGCATCGGCACCGAGCTCGATTTCGAGAAGAACCTCGCACTCGACGGCTCACAGATCGAGCCCGCGTTCCTGTTCGAGTGGCACTTCGCGCGACGCCACAACCTGCTGCTGCGGTACGACTCGACCGGGCGCAATTCGGCCACCCAGGTTCTGACCGAGATCCGCTTCGGTGATCTGGTCATTCCCGTAGACGCCGACGTCGCGGTTACCTACGACATCGAGGAGATTCTCGTCGGCTATACCTACTATCCGTGGCTTCGCGACCGCTGGGCGGCGGGCTTCGGGCTCGGCCTCCGGCTGCTCGACCTGACCAGCACCATCGAGATCGTCAACCTCCCCCCGGGCGCGAGCCAGATCGTCCTCCAGGAGAGGGCGAGCGCCACAGCGCCGCTGCCGTTCCTGAACTTCGACTACCGATACGCCATCGCCCCGACGTGGCGCTTCATCGGGTCGCTGGGGCTGTTGGATGCCTCGATCGACGACTTCGAGGGGAGCCAGACGGTCGCCGCTCTCAACGTCGAGCATCTGGCCTGGAAGAACTTCAGCTGGGGCCTCTCCGCTGGGTTCAGCGCGGTGGACGTCGAGGCCAAGGACAGCGATTGGGTCGGCCGCGTGAAGCTGGACATCATCCGGCTCGGCGCGTTCGTCAAGGGCCGGTGGTAGG
>JAHEKO010000203.1:0-3424 GCA_024638355.1 Acidobacteriota bacterium | reverse complement strand
CCGCGAGGAGCCGCTCGAAGCGAGCGTCGAGCGCGTCCGGATCTCTGTCTCCGATACCGCCGGGCTCGACCTCGAAGGCTTGGGCAGCCTCCAGGGAACGGCGTTCGAAGTCGCGGGCAGCCTCGGTCCGCTCGAGGCTCTCCTCGAGGGCGGTAGCGTGGAGCAGCAGCTGGCGGGACGCCTCGGCGACGTCGACCTCTCGCTACGGGGAGCGATCGGCGATCTCGCTACCCTGGCCGACCCCGACGTCGAGCTCGAGATCAGCGGCCCCGACGTAGCTACCGTCACCCGGACGCTGGACCTGCCGGCGCTCGGCATGGGTCCATTTCGCGTCTCGGGCGGGGTCTCCCCGACGGAACCGGGCGGACCTCTCGACCTGCGGCTGGAAGCCGCCGTCGGAGAGGTGGAAGTCCAGGCCGAAGGCCGGGTGAGCTCGCTCGCCGATCCGCGGGATCTCCAGCTCTCGATCGATGCCCGGGGTCCCGATCCGTCCGCGCTCGGGCTTCTCGACGGCATCGACCGGGTTCCGGCAGCTCCGTTCGCCGTTTCCGGCAACATCCGGCTGAGCGACGGCGAAGCGACGTTCGAGCGGTTCAGCGCCCGTCTGGGCGACCATCGTCTCTCTCTTCACGGCGTGCTGAGCTCGGCGCCCGAATGGAGCGGCTCCGAGGTCGAGATCGACGCGGAGGGTCGAGATCTGTCCGCCTTCGACGCCCTCGCCGGCGTGGATCTTCCGGCCCGCTCGTACGAGGTCCGAGGCCGGCTCTCGCGCCGGGAAGAGGAGATCGCGGCCGACGACTTCGAGGTCCGCATCGGCACGACCCGCGCTCGGCTCGAAGGCACACTGGGGAGGTTGCCGAGCTTCGCCGGGGCCGAGCTCGATCTCCGGGTGCTGAGCCGCCGACCGGCGGACTTCGCGGCCCTGGCCGGCGTCCCGCTGCCGTCGCAGCCGGTCGAGATAGAGGGTCACCTGGGCTACTGGCCCGACCGTGTGGAGCTCGAGTCGGTAGTGTTGACGGCGGCGGAGAGCGAGCTGCGCCTCGCCGGCGTCGTCCGGGCGGTGCCGGGCTTCTCGGGCAGCGATCTCCGGATTCGCGCCGCGGGCAACGACCTGGCGCGAGCCGCCGCCCTGGTCCCGGCCGAGCTGCCCGAGCTTCCCGCGCAGCGCTACGAGATCTCGGGGCACGTCCGAGCGCTCGGAGCCGAGGGGTACGAGCTGGACGGAATCGAGGGCAGCCTGGGAGACACCCGGTTGCGCCTGGAAGGGCGCCTGGGCGCGGACGCCGACCTCGCCGGCACGCTCGTTCGCTTCCAGGTCGCAGGGGCCGATCTGTCGCTGGCCGGGAGGATCGCGGGGCTTGCCGGCCTGCCCGTCGAGCCCTACGAGGTCCAGGGGCGCCTCGGCGTGGAGTCCGACGGCTACGCGCTCGAAGGCGTCGTGGCCAGGGCCGGCGACATCGAGTTGAGGGCGGCGGGGCGGCTGGGCCCGCTTCCCCAGCTCGATGGAACGGATCTCGAGGTCGAGGCGCGTGGACCTCGGGTTTCGGACCTCGCCACCTACCGCGAGCTGCCGCCGCTGCCGGCCGACCCCTTCGCCGCCGCCGGCCGGGTTCGTATCGAGGGCGGGATCTACCACCTGGAGGAGGTCGTCGGCGAGCTCGGCTCCCAGAGGGCCACGGCGTCAGGCACGGTCGGCCCGTTCCCCGAATTGGGCGCCACGGACCTGGCCCTGACCTTCGCGGGACCGGACGCCGGGACGGCCGGGCGCCTCCTCTTGAAGGCCGGGCTCGACTGGGTTCCCGAGCTGCCGCCGGATCCCTACACTCTCTCGGGTGGGCTGCGGGTCGTCGAGTCGGACTACCGGCTGAGCGGCGTCGCGTTCACCCTGGGCGCCATCCAGGGCCACGCCGAGGCGAAGCTCGACAGCTTCGCGCGCGCCGCCGGCATGGAGCTGACCGCGGACGCGCGCGGACCGGACGCCTCGGTGGTAGGCGCGGTGGCGGGCCTCCAGGTCCCCGCGCAGGCCTGGAGCGCGCGCGGCCGCGTCGACTTCCGGGGCACGGAGGTTCGCTTCCACGAGGTCCGGGCCGAGCTGGGCGATCACCGTGTCGAGGTGGATGGCACCCTGGGGAAGCCGCCCCGGCTGATCGGCACGGAGCTCGACGTGCGCGCCGAAGGACCCGGCACGTCGGTCGCGTCGGAGCTGCTGGGGCGCCCCGCAAGCAGACCGCTGCCCGACCAGCCGTACCAGCTCGCCGCCCACCTCGAGGGCAGCCCCGAGGACTTCCTCGTCGAGGAGCTGCGGGCGCGATTCGGGCCCAGTGACCTCGAGGGGTCGTTGCACATCGACTTGCGGGAAAAGCCCGACGTCCGGCTCGCGCTGAGATCCGAGCGCCTCGACCTCCCAACGCTGCTCGGCCTCGAGGAGTTGCCGGCAGCCGGCACCTGGGACGCAGAAGTCGCCGGACGCATGGAGGAGAAGCCGCTCGGCAACGAGCCCGCGCTCCTGATCGGTGACGATCCGTTCGGGTTCGACGCTCTGGACGCGCTCAACGCCGAAGTGCGTTACCTGGTAACCCGAGTCACCGCCCGCGCCGGCACGTTCCACGACGTCGAGGTGAGCGCAGACCTGCGCGACGGGCGGCTCCACATCGAGCGCAGCTCGATCGCGGGCGAGAACACGGGCTCTCTCTCGTTGGGCCTGACGCTGGAGCCGGCGGAAGACGGCTACCGCCTCCTGGGGCGGATGACCGGGGCTGATATTCGATCCCCCGGCTTCACTCCGGACCGGAACCTGGAGCTGGCGGTGCCGCTGGACTTCGATCTCTTGATCGACGGCTCCGGCGGCTCGCCGCACGCGCTGGCGAGCGGCCTCGACGGCCACCTCATCGTGGCGCTCGGCGCCGGGCAGATCGACCTCACCCTGTTCAAGCTGGTGGCTGCAAGGCTGCCGGTCCTCAGCAATCTGTTCAGGCTGATCGGCTCCTTCAATCTGTTGGCGCAGACCACCGACTACACCCCTCTCGAATGCAGCGTCACGGTGGCCAGGATCGAAGACGGCGTCGTCGAGCTCCAACCGGTCGCCACGCGCGTGCAGTATCTGGACATCCTCGGAACCGGCAGGGTCGATCTCGAGACCGAGGAGCTGGACTTCAGGTGGGCGACCAAGCCGCGCGGGCTCAAGCTCGGCGTGGCCTCGATGGCCGACGGCTTCATGAAGATCGGAGGCACCCTGGCGGCCCCCGAGGTCGAGACCCAGCCTCTCGATGCCGTCGCCAAGACCGGGCTCGCGGTCGGCACTGCCGGAATCTCCCTCGCCGCCGGCGGGCTGTGGAAGCGGATGACGGCCGATCGAAAGCTCTGCAAGAAGGCGCTCGCCGAAGCGAGGAAGGCCCTCGCGGCCGAGAGAGCCGGGGGCTAGCGC
>JAHEKO010000202.1 GCA_024638355.1 Acidobacteriota bacterium | reverse complement strand
CTCGGTCGGCGGGTACGTCGACGGGCTTGCGCCCGCGGCGCTCGCGGCTGCGGCCCTCTTCGCCACGCTCGAGCTCTGAATTCGCTTCCGGACCTGATCGTAAGCGAGCGTGGATCGGTGAAGATCGATACCGAGGCGAGGCGACGCAGACGCGGCCTCAGCTCCGCATCGGATCGCTCGTCGGCTCCCCCGGATAGACCAGACCCCACGGCTGACGAATTCGGTCCAGCGTCTCGACGACGGCGAGGGACTCGTCGAGAGGCATCACCTCGCTCTCGCCGGCGCCGGCGGCCAGGCAGCGGCCGACTTCCGCGGCCTCGTAGCCGTAGCCGTTGCCCCGAAATGGATGCTCCTCTTCGTGCCTCTGGTCGCCGATCGCGACGGTCAGCTTCTGCGGGCTCCAGAACGGGTCGTGGAGCCGCACCCATCCCCGTGAGCCGGCGACCAGAGCGTCGTTGGGCGTGACGGTCCGGTTGGCGCTCGAGAGCACCGCGAGACGGCCGTCGCCGTAGTCGAGCACCGCGCCGGAGCGCTCGTCGACGCCGGTTGGACCGAGGTGCGCCAGCCCGGTCACCCGCTCCGGCCGGGTGCCGAAGACCGCGGCGGCGAGCGCCACGGTGTAGATGCCGACGTCGAGAAGAGCGCCGCCGGCCAGCTCGGGCTCGAACAGCCGGCTGCCGGGCTCGCGCGGACGCCGAATGCAGAAGTCCGCGCGCACCAGTCGCGGCTCGCCGAGCTCGCCGGCGGCGAGCAGCTCCCGCAGCCGGGCGAACGCCGGCAGGAAGCGCGTCCACATGGCCTCCATCAGAAAGAGGCCGCGCTCGCGCGCGACGGAAATCATCTCGCCGGCCTGATGGGCGTTGACGGCGAGCGGCTTCTCGCACAGCACCGCCTTGCCCGCCTCGAGACAGAGAAGCGTGTTGTCGCGGTGCAGTGAATGCGGCGTGGCGACGTAGACCACGTCGACGTCGGGATCCGCGGCCAGGGCTCCGTACGACGGGTGGCGGCGAAGAATGCGGTATCGGTCGGCGAAGCGTGCGGCGGTAACGGCGCGTCGTGAGCCCACGGCAACGGCCTCGGCGCCCGGAAGCTCGGTGAGCGCGGCGGCGAAGGCACCGGCGATCTTTCCGGTGCCGAGGATTCCCCAGCGAACCGCTCCCATGGTCTCGTCCGATCCCTCTTCCTCGCCATCGGACCGCCGCTCCGGCAGCGACCGGCCCTCACCCGGAGTCCGCGGCTTCCTCACTGAGAAATGGCGCCTCCTACGGGAGCTTCCCGCACGGGTCTCAGCCGGCTCCCGCCGGAAGCGAATCGGGATCGCTCCCGGTCGCCGGGTCCACCCCCGTCGGCTCGGCCGCGCCTCCGCTCCACCGCCGGCCGGGGATCAGCTCCGCGATCTTGCGCGCGGCGTCCTCGCCGACGACGTAGCCGAGCTCGCGGTAGGCGGCGAACTGCTCCGGCTCGAAGAACTGGTCCGCGGTGGTCTGGTCGGGGAAGGTGGGATCCTTGTCCTTGTAGCCGTGGGTGGTCAGGCTCAGTCCGTCGACCATCGTCGTCTTGATGTAGACCAGGTCGCCCTTCTCCACCCCACCCGCGTAGTGGATGGTGCCGTGGACCCAACCCCGCTTGGCCGTACTGGCGTGCGTGGGGAAGCCGCTCGAGCCGCCGCGGCTGACCGCCGACGGCGCGATGCCTTTTTCCTCGTCCAGGGTCCTCGGGTCGTAGGTGAGGAATTCCCCGGGCGGGTCCGAGAACTCGATGCGAGCGCCGAAGTCGATGCCGATGCGTCGCGTGGCGTTCTGCAGGTCGTCGAACACGAAGTTGGGATCGGCGCCCGAGTCGAGCACGACGATCAGCTTGAGGCGGCGCCGGATCAGCTCGTAGAGGGCCAGGTTCTCGAAGTGGCCGCCGTCGGTGAGCTGCAGCCAGACGCTGTTCTCGCTGAACAGCCCGCCCAGCTCGTAGGCCCCGCCGGGCCAGAAGTGGTTGGGTGAGTAGAAGCTCTTGCGCGACCTCTTCGGTCGGTGCGTCCAGTAGCCGAGGCGCAGATTGAGCAGCGCCATGAGGATCGAGACGAACTTGTTGCGCGATAGCCCCTGGCCCGCGACGCCCGAGTTGGGGTTGGCCGCGGCCGCGGAGACCGCCATGGCGGTGGCGAGCGTCAGGCGGTTGTTCTCGAACTCCTCGGTGCGCCGCCAGCCGGTGATCGTGCTGCCGCAATAGAAGGGCGAGAGGATGAAATTGTCGCCTCCGCGCGTGCGCTGGGTTCGCCGGTTCGAGTCGACCGTCACGAGATTGGTGTTGACGATGTGGTAGGGACCGCGCGGCCTCTCGTCGTTCCACATCTCGGAGATCGGCGCCTTGTCGGCCTCCGGCGAGGCTCCGGTCAGGCCCGCGACGGCGCGATCGATGCCGGGCAGGAAGGTCTCCATCAGGCGATCGCGGTAGTAGCGGTGCAGCGAGATCTGGTTGATGTTGACGAACCACCCGGTCAGCAGGGTGAAGCCGAGCGCCCAGTAGACGTAGGTATCGGTGAGGAGGCTCAGCTTCGAGAGCGCGTACGCGCCGAGGAGCCCGCCGTAGAGCACCAGTAGGGAGGCGACCGTGGCCACCAGGCCGATCGGGATCTTCGATTTCTCTCCGGGCTTCTGGCTCGCGGTCTTGCTGAAGGTCCAGAACCCGCTGGCGGCGCCGGAGGCGATCATCGCGGGACTCAGACCGGCCACCGCGCTACCTACGAGCTCGTAGACGGAATGCAGCGTACCGATCGCGACCGCCAGGAAGAGGAGCACGATATATGGGCGGGCCGCGGATTCGAAGAACCTGCGCACCAGGTAGCGCAACCGCCCGTGGAAGCGGAAGAAGGTCCCCACCGAGTAGAGGACGCAGGCCGCCACGCCGACTACAAGCAGCCCGAGCGCCGGCAGCCAGGAATCGAACAAGGGAAAGCTCCAGCCGGTCGAGATCAGGTAGATCACGCAGCTGAAGAGGGCGATCCAGACCAGCAGGTTGAGCAGCACGCCGCGGATCAGGATCCCGAGCGCCGACAGCGCCGAGATGCCGTGGCCCGGCGTCAGGTACTTGCCGTGCTCCCGCAGATACTTGAGGAGTCTCCACCGCTTGGAATCGAGGTCCGCCGGGCTCTCCCGGCGGGGATCGTCGGTGCCGATGGGAAAGGACTCCGGCCCGTCCCCCAGGGAGTCGATGAAGCTCAGATGATCCGGATCCCGGGTCTCCGGCTTGCCGTAGAGCGCCCAGGTCAGGCAGCTGCCGCTGTAGCCACCGCCCGAGACCGTCGACATGTAGTCGAAGTGCTTGAGCAGATCGTGCCCGGCCAGCGACTGCATCACGCCCAGCGAGAAGGTGGCCGAGCGGATGCCGCCTCCGGAGATCGCGAGGCCGGTGAGCCCCAGCTCGGTCGTGGGCTGCGCCTCCTTGCCGGGGTCGTCGGGCGCCGGTACGCCGCCGTATTCACGACGCGCGATCGCCGCCTTTACTTCGTCGTGAAAGATGGCCGACGGCAGATCCTGATCACCGGCCTCGACGTGGACCGGAGCTCCGTCGGCGGGGCTCGAATAGACGTTCGATCCTTTTCCGCTGCTCGTCATCTCGACTCCATCATCATGGCCGCGGCGCCGGGGCCACGGCGCGTTCGACCTCCGGCCACGTCGGAGACCGGCCGGAGCTCAGGTTTGGAAAGCGAATGTGAAAGCAAGAGCATACCCTGACACCTGAGACGGACCCAGCCGACGGTTTCCCGATGGCGGGTCTGCTCGAACGGCTGGCAGGACGACCCCGGCCCTTTTGTAAGGTAGACGAGCCGCGAGGCCACTCGTGGACAGCGAACGGCGGCAGCGAGCGGCCGGCTTCGTTAGAGTAGGCCCGCGAAGCCGGCCGTCTCGGAGAGTCTTCCTTGCGGCCCGGCTCGACGAAAGGAGGCGGCTCAGAGTGATCGAGCTTCTATCCCAACCCTGGCCCTGGTACGTCGGCGGGCCGCTGATCGGCTTGATGGTGCCGGCGCTGCTCCTGCTCGACAATCGAACGTTTGGTATCTCGTCCAGCTTTCAGCACATCTGCGCGGCGGTGGTGCCGGGCAAGAGCACCTACTTCGCCTACGACTGGAAGCAGACCGGCAAGTGGAACCTGGCGCTCGCGCTGGGCACGCTGCTCGGCGGCGTGATCGCCGGCACGCTGCTCGCCGATCCCGAGCCGATCGCCATCTCCGAGGCGACCCGCGCCGACCTGGCCGGGCTCGGGCTGACCGACTTCAACGGCCTGGCGCCGGTCGAGGTCTTCAGCTGGGCCAACCTCGGCAGCCCGATCGGACTGATCACGATGGTCGGCGGCGGCTTCCTGGTCGGCTTCGGCGCGCGCTACGCGGGCGGCTGCACCTCCGGGCACGCCATCTTCGGCCTCTCCGACTTCCAGCTGCCGTCCTTGATCGCCGTCGTCGGCTTCTTTGCCGGCGGACTCGTCGCCACCCACTTCCTGCTGCCGCTGATCTTCTAGGAGAGACGAGATGAATCCCCCTGCTACCGACGCCACCGTCGCCCCGACCGTCGAGACCGGCGCCCCGGCCGACCTCGATCGCGAGCTGAGCTGGTTCGCCCACCTGGCGATGGGCACCGTATTCGGCGTGATCCTGACCAAGACCCAGGTGATCTCCTGGTTTCGCATCCAGGAGATGTTCCGCTTCCAGAGCTTCCACATGTACGGAGTGATCGGCTCGGCGATCGCCGTCGGCGCCCTGTCGCTCTACATCATCCGCAGGATCCGGGCGCGCACGATCAAGGGCGGCGACATCGAGATCCCGCCCAAAGACTTCGGGCGAGGCTTCCGCGTGGCCGTCGGCGGCACGCTGTTCGGCCTCGGCTGGGGCCTGACCGGCGCCTGCCCGGGCCCGATCTTCGCCCTGGTCGGCAACGGCCTCACGGTCATGCTGGTGGTGCTCGCCAGCGCGCTCACGGGCACCTGGGTCTACGGCCACCTGCGCGATACCTTGCCGCACTAGCCCCGCTTCGAAAAGGAAGGAGTCACATGTTCTTTCGACAGATCTTCGAGCCCAAGCTGGCTCAGAACGCCTACCTGATCGGCTGTCAGCAGACCGGCGAGGCGATCGTGATCGACCCGATGCGCGACGTCGACCGCTACATCGACATCGCGGCCGAAGAGGATCTCAAGATCGTCGCCGTCACCGAGACGCACATCCATGCCGACTATCTGTCCGGGGCGCGAGAGCTCGCGGCTCGCGTCGGCGCCACCGCCTACCTCTCCGACGAGGGTGACGACGACTGGAAGTACCAGTGGTCGGGCGACGCCGAGCACGAGGTGCGGCTGCTGCACCATGGCGATACGTTTTCGATCGGCAAGATCGAGCTCGAGGCGGTGCACACGCCCGGGCACACGCCCGAGCACCTGAGCTTCATGGTCACCGACCGCGGCGGCGGCGCCAACGAGCCGATGGGGATGGCGAGCGGCGACTTCGTCTTCGTCGCCGACCTCGGCCGACCCGACCTGCTCGAGTCGGCGGCCGGAGTCGCTGGCCAGATGGAGCCGTCCGCGCGCACCCTCTACCGTTCGGTCCAGCGGTTTCTCGAGCTCCCGGACTACCTCCAGGTGTGGCCGGGCCACGGCGCCGGCAGCGCCTGCGGCAAGGCGCTGGGCGCGGTACCCGATACCACCGTCGGCTACGAGCGCCGCTTCAACGCCGCCATCGCCGCCGCCGCGCGAGGCGAAGACGCCTTCGTCGACGCGATCCTCGAGGGGCAACCGGAGCCCCCGCTCTATTTCGGCCGCATGAAGAGGCTGAACAAGGAGGGTCCGGTGCTTCTCGGCGACCTGCCCCGGCCGGCCGCCCTGGCCGCCGAGGAGCTGGCCGCGCTCGCCGGCCGTCAGGACGTGGCCGTCGTCGACACCCGCCTCGATCGTCAGGCCTACATGGCCGGGCATCTGCCGGGGTCGCTCTACGCTCCCCTCGACCGCACCTTCCCGACCATCACCGGCTCGTATATCGAGGCGGGCATGCCCATCTATCTGATCGCCGAGGCCGATCGGGTCGACGAAGCCGTGCGCGACCTGGTCCGCATCGGCCTCGACGAGATCGTCGGCTATGCACCTCCGGAGCTGCTGACCGAGGTCGGCCCAACGCTGCCGCTGGCCACGACGGAGGTCGCCGACTTCGCCCGCGCCGCGGAGCTTTCCGGCGCCGACTCCCTGTACCTCGACGTCCGGCGCCAGACCGAGTTCGACGCCGGCCACGTTCCCGACGCTCACAACATCGCCCACACCCGCCTGCTGGCGCGGGCCGGCGAGATCGAGCGTGACAAGCGCCTGCTGGTCTACTGCCGGACCGGCGCCCGCGCCGCGGCCGCCTCGTCGCTGCTGGAGCGTCTCGGCCACGACGTCGTCTATGTCGACGACCTGGTCAGCAAGGTCCTCGAAAAGGACGAGTCGGAGTCCCGGCTCGCTACGGCCTGAGATGAACGAGACCAACGTGGCGCTCGAGGCGCGAGTCCCTCTTTCCTTCTCCGAGGCGGTCGACCGCTGCCGTGAGGCGCTCGCCGCCGAGGGGTTCGGCGTCCTCACCGAGATCGACATCCAGAAAACGCTCAAGAAAAAGCTCGACGTCGACCGCGAGCCGTTCGTGATCCTCGGAGCCTGTCATCCACCGTCGGCCCACCGCGCCCTCGAGGCCGCACCGCAGGTCGGCGTTCTGCTTCCCTGCAACGTGACCGTCTCGGTCGAAGGGGGCGAGACGGTGGTCCGCGCGATGAACCCGAGCGGGGTGATGGACATGCTGGCGGATCCGGTGGTCGAGGAGGTCGGACGCGAAGTCGGCGCCGCCCTCGGGCGCGTCGTGAGGGCCGTCGAGTCCGCCGCGCAGCCGGCCTGAG
>JAHEKO010000201.1 GCA_024638355.1 Acidobacteriota bacterium | reverse complement strand
CACCTCGTCTGGGGTCACCGACGCGGTCCGTATCGCGACGGCCTTATCGGCAGACCTCGTTCTGGTCGTGAAACCAGCGCTTGCCGTCGACGTACAGGTGATTCTCTTCGTAGTCCCAGCGCAGATCGTAGCGGCTGGTGCTGCCGTCGGGCCAGTGCAGGGTGAGCGCACCGGTGGCGCCCGCACCGGTGGCCGTCCAGCGGCCGGCTCCTCCGCCCTGGAAGGCGCCGCTCGCGCCGCCGCCGTAGCCGCCGGAGTTGGAGGTGCGCTGGAAGGTGCCGTCGCTGCACAGCCAGATGTGCTCCTCCTCGGTGTAGTTGCTGCCGCTGTACAAGCGCACGACGTGTTTGCCCCGTAGGTAGGTGTCCCACCGGTCTGCGCCCTCGGCGGTGCTCGCCCCGGCGCTCGGAGCGCCACCGCCCGGCGCCTCGAGCCGGGTGCTCGCCACCAGTGCCCCGACCGTGGTCTCGTGGCGTGCCAGCAACTCCGAGGGTGCGATCAGCACGTAGGCGATGGCGACGCCGTGCTCCCCCGCCAGGGCCTCGGCGTAGGCGCTCAGCTCGCTCGCGCCGCCGCGCACCCGGTAGCGGCCGATCAGCACCTGTCCGCGCTCGGTCACCGCCCCGGTTGGATCGAGCGAGAACCCCTCGCCCAGATCGACCGGCGCGCCCATCATGGCCGCCAGCTCCGCGCGCGTGCCCTCCTCGCCGAGAGCGAGGATGTGCACCGCCGGGTCCGACTCCGGCTGCAGAACGAAGCCCTCGCTCCCTCCGGGCCAGACGCCGCGCCAACCGGAAGGAACCGTGAACGCCACTCCGAGCTCGCTCGCCTCGAGCCGCGTATCGCCAGGATAGATCTGGTCCTGCACGACCTCCACCGCGGGCGCGGGCCGAGCCGCCATCCAGCCCAACAGGGCGGCGCTCGTCACCATCGCCAAAGCTCGCCGGCTGCCGCTCATCCGAACCCGGAATGTAGCACCCTCGCCCCGCCGCCCTGGACGCCCAGGCCGGCTCCACCCTGGTAGGATCTGCCTCGCATAGTCAGTTTGGAAGGGATCGACGCCCGGCGCGACGCCAAAGCAGCTCCGCGGCGGGCGATGGTCCGTGTGCGAGACAACCGAAAGGAGGAGGAGATGGTCGGTTACGGATTGAATCGGCTCGCGTGGCTCCTGATCGGCGCGCTGACGCTCGTCGCCTGCGGTGGCGGCGAGGCCCCGGCTCCACGAACGGCGGAGTCGGCGGCGGACGACGGCACCTTGCGGGTAGCCGCCGTCTTCGAAACTCCGATCGAAGAGCCCTGGGTGAATCAGATTCACGTCGCGCTGATCAAGGCGCGAGACGAGCTGGGCATCGAGTACACCTGGTCGGAGAGCGTCAAGGCGGCCGACTTCGCCCGGGTCATGCGCGAGTACGCCGAGGGCGGCTATCAGCTGATCATGGGCGACGCCTTCGGCGCCGAGCGCATCGCGCGCCGCACCGCCGCGGTCTACCCCGAGACGGCTTTCGTTTTCGGCTCCGGCATCGGACCGGCCGAGCCGAACTTCGCGGTGTTCGACAACTGGATTCACGAGCCCGCCTATCTCGCGGGTTTGATCGCCGGCGGGATGACCGAGAGCAACGTCATCGGCGTGGTCGCGGCGATGCCGATTCCCGAGGTGAACCGGATCACCAACGCCTGGATCGCCGGAGCCCGTGAGGTGAATCCCGACGTCAAGGTCAAGGTCGCCTTCATCGGCTCGTTCTTCGATCCGCCCAAGGCCAAGGAGGCGGCGCTGGCCCAGATCGAGGCGGGCGCGGACGTGCTCTACGCCGAGCGCTTCGGAGTGATCGAGGCGTGCGTCGAGAAGGACGTCTACGCGATCTCGAACATGTCCGATCAGAGCGAGCTCGGGCCCGACCACGTGATCACCGGCCCGGTCTGGGACATGTGGCCGACCGTCGAGCAGGCGATCAAGCTGGTCGAGGCGGGCGTCTTCACCGCTCAGGACATGGGCGGTTTCTCCTACATGGCCAAAGGCGGCTCCTATCTGGCGCCGTACCACGTGTTCGAGGAGCGGCTGCCCGCGGAGCTCAAACAGAAGGTCGAGGAGAAGACCGCCGAGATCATGTCCGGCAACTACCGCGTGGAAGTCGACGAGAGCACGCCCAAGTCCGACTGACGTGAGCGAACGGACGCCGGTGCTGTCGATGCGCGGCATGTCGAAGAGCTTCGGCTCGGTGCATGCCAACCGCGACGTCGACCTCATCCTCTATCCGGGCGACGTCCTCGGGCTTCTGGGCGAGAACGGCGCCGGCAAGACGACGCTCATGAACATGCTGTTCGGCACCTACGCGCCGGACAGCGGCACGATCGAGATCGACGGCCGGCCGGCCGACATCTCGAGCTCGGCCGACGCGCTCGAGCTCGGCGTCGGCATGGTGCACCAGCACTTCCACCTGGTGCCGACGCTGAGCGTGCTCGACAACCTGATGATCGGCCGCCCGGGCGCCGGCGGGCGGCTCGACCGGACGAGCGCCGGGAAGCGGCTCAGCGAGATCGGCCAACGCTTCGGCCTCGAGCTGCCGCCCGACGCCATGGTGTCCGATCTCGCCGTCGGCGAGCAGCAGCGGTTGGAAATCGTGAAGGCGCTCTTCCGCGACGCGCGCATCCTGATCCTCGACGAGCCGACCGCCGTCCTCACGCCGCTCGAGACCGAGGCGCTGTTCACCGCGCTGCGCGCGATGGCGGGCGACGGGCTGGGGGTCATCTTCATCAGCCACAAGCTCTACGAGGTCAAGGCGATCACCAATCGCGTGGTGGTGCTGCGCCTGGGCAGGGTGACGGCGACCATCGACGACACCACCGACACCACCGAGCGCGATCTCGCCGAGCTGATGTGCGGCCACGAGATCGTGCCGCCCGAGAAGCCGCCGCAGGAGCCGGGTGACGTGCTGCTCGAGCTCGAGGGCGTGGCCACCGCCGGCGGCTCGGGCGTCGCCCTGCGCGAGCTCTCGCTCGACGTGCGGGCCGGCGAGATCGTCGGCGTAGCCGGCGTCTCGGGCAACGGCCAGCTCGAGCTGGCCGAGCTCATCGCCGGCATCCAGCCCCTGACCGGCGGCGACCTGCGGATCACCGGAGAGCTGGTGCTCTACCCCGAGCCGCGGTCGATCCAGGAGTTGGGCGTCGGGCGCATTCCCGAGGATCGGCTGAGCACCGGGTTGATCGGCTCGCTGCCGCTCTCCGACTCGATGGTCTTGCCGCGAGTGCACGCGCCCCCGTTCAGCCGCTACGGGGTCCTGAGCCACAGCCGCATCCGCCACTTCGTCGAGACCCAGATCGAGCGCTTCCGCATTCAGACCGCCGGGCCGCACATCCGCACCGGAACGCTCTCCGGCGGCAACCTGCAGAAGGCGCTCCTGGCGCGCGAGCTGGCGTTCGAGCCGGTGGTCGTCCTCGCCGCCCAGCCCACCCGCGGGCTCGACGTCGGCGCCATGCAGTTCGTGCACGAGCGCTTTCTCGAGCTGCGCGGCCAGGGCGGCGCCGTGCTGCTGATCAGCGAGGACCTCGAGGAGCTCTTCCTCCTCTCCGACCGGCTGGCGGTGATGTACGAAGGACGGATCGTCGAGGTGCTGCCGATCGAAGAGGCCACCGTCCAGCGCGTCGGCCTGCTCATGGCCGGCGTCGAGGACGCCGCATGATCCGCCCGCGCCTCGAGACCCGCGAGACGACCCCGACCTGGCTGCGGCTCGCGCTTCCGCTCTTCGCCATCGCCGCCACGCTCCTCATCTGCGCCGGCCTCGTCGCCCTCGCCGGCGCCGACGTTCTCACCGCCTACCGGCACCTGCTGCTGAGCGCCGTCAGCAGCAGATTCGACTTCGTCGAGACCCTGGTCAAGGCGACGCCGATCGCCTTCACCGGGCTGGCGGTGGCGGTCGCCTTTCGCGCCAAGTTCTGGAACATCGGGGCCGAGGGGCAGCTGCTGGCGGGCGCGATGGCGGCGGCCTTCATCGGCGGCCGCGCCGGGCTGCCGGCCTGGAGCCTGGTGCCGCTGATGCTCGCCGGCGGCATGGCGGCGGGGGCGGCCTGGGCGCTCCTGCCCGCGATGCTCAAGACCCGCTACAAGGTCGACGACGTCGTCACCACCCTGCTGCTCAACTTCATCATGTTCTACCTGATGATGGCGCTGGTCGACGGGCCGTGGAAGGACCCGCTGAGCGGCTACCCCGACTCGCCCGACATCCGGATGGAGGCCGAGTTCCCGATCCTTCTCGCCGGCACCCGCCTGCACCTGGGGGTGCTGCTGGCGCTGCTCGCGGCGCCGCTCAGCTGGTTCCTGATGTCGCGCACCACCCTCGGCTTCAACATCCGGGCGGTCGGCGAGAACCCGAAGGCGGCCCGCTACGCCGGCATCAAGATCCCGATGGTGATCACCGCCACCGCCGCGGTATCGGGCGCCCTCGCCGGACTGGCGGGCGTGAGCGAGGTGGGCGGGATCCACTTCCAGGTGATGGCCGGCCTGTCGCCGGGGTACGGCTACACCGGCATCGTGATCGCGACCCTGGCGCTGCTCCACCCGCTCGGCGTCCTGCCGGCGTCGTTCTTCTTCGCCGTCATCATCACCGGCGCCGAGGCGATGTCGCGCGCCACCGGCGTGCCGGTCTTCCTCGCCGACGTCTTCCAGGGCGTGGCGCTCATCTGCATGCTGATCGCGATCCTCTTCACCCGGTACCGGATCCGCATCCAGCGCTTCGAGGCCCGTTGATGGAGATCTTCGGCGAGATCCTGCAAGTCGGCTTCTTCGCCGCGGTCCTGCGCATCGCGACCCCGCTCATCCTCGCCACCCTGGGCGAGATGTTCACCGAGCGCGGCGGAGTGCTCAACCTGGGGATCGAGGGGATCATGCTGCTCGCGGCGATGACCGGGTTCACCGCGGCCTACTTCAGCGGCAGCCTCTGGCTGGGCATCCTGGCGGCGATGCTGACCGGCGCTCTGGCCGGCCTGCTGATGGGCGTCCTGACGGTGACCCTGGGGCTGAGCCAGCACGTCTCGGGAATCGGCACGACGCTGCTCTGCACCGGGCTGGCTTTCTTCTTCTACCGGCTGATCTTCGGCCAGCCGTCGCTGCCACCCAATATCGAGGCCTTCAAGACCGTGCCGCTGCCGCTCCTGTCGGCGATTCCGATCCTGGGACCGATTCTGTTCAATCAGTTCGCGCTCGTGTACGGCGCTCTCTTGCTGGTGCCGCTCGCCGCCCTGGTGCTCTACGACACGCCGTGGGGGCTGAACCTGCGCGCCGTGGGCGAGAACCCGCGCGCGGCCGACGCCGCCGGCGTCAGCGTCAGCAGGGTCCGCTACCAGGGCCTCATGCTCTCCGGCATGCTCATGGGGGCCGGCGGCGCCTTCCTGTCGATGGCCCAGTTCAACGCCTTCACCTTCGGCGTGATCTCGGGCCGGGGCTGGGTGTGCATCGCCCTGGTGGTCTTCGGCCAGTGGAGTCCCTGGAAGTGCCTGGGCGGCGCCCTGCTCTTCGGCTTCGTCGACGCGCTGCAGCTCCGTCTCCAGGCGAGCGGCGTGATCGACATCCCCTACCAGCTGTTTCTGATGCTGCCGTTCGTGCTGACGATCGTGCTGATGGCTCTCGTGTCGCGCAGCGCCCGGCCGCCGGCCGCACTCCTGCAGCCCTTCCGGAAGGAGGAGCGATGACGCTCGATCTGGTGGTCCGCGACGCCGCCCTGGCCGACGGGCGGACCGGCGTCGACATCGCGGTTCGCGACGGCAGGATTGTCGAGGTCGCGCCGGCGATCGAGGGACGCGGGCGCCGCGAGATCGACGCCGCCGGCCGCCTGGTGAGCCCGCCCTTCGTCGACAGCCACTTCCACCTCGACTCCACCCTGAGCCTCGGCCAGCCGCGGATGAACCTCAGCGGCACTCTGCTCGAGGGCATCCAGCTGTGGAGCGAGCTCAAGCCCCACCTCACGGTGGAGTCGGTCAAGGAGCGCGCCCGCAGGCTCTGCACCTGGGCGATCGCCAGAGGGACGCTCGCCATCCGCAGCCACGTCGACGTCTGCGACGAGCGCCTGATCGCGGTCGAGGCGCTGCTCGAGCTGCGCCGCGAGCTCGCCCCCTGGATCGACATCCAGCTCGTCGCCTTTCCCCAGGACGGCTACTTCCGGTTTCCGGGCGCCGCGGAGCTGGTCGCGAAGGCGCTCGACAAGGGGGTCGACGTGGTCGGCGGCATCCCCCACTTCGAGCGCACCATGGAGGAGGGGGCGCGCTCCGTCCGCGAGCTCTGCCGGCTGGCGGCCGACCGGGGCCTGCGCGTCGACATGCACTGCGACGAGAGCGACGACCCGCTGTCCCGGCACGTCGAGACGCTCGCCCACGAGACCGAGCGCCTGGGCATGAAGGGGCGGGTGGCCGGCTCGCATCTCACCTCCATGCACTCGATGGACAACTACTACGTCAGCAAGCTGATCGCGCTCCTGGCCGAGGCCGAGCTCAGCGCGGTACCCAACCCGCTCATCAACATCGTGCTGCAAGGGCGGCACGACACCTACCCGAAGCGCCGCGGGATGACCCGGGTTCCCGAGCTCATGGCGGCGGGCGTCAACGTTTCGTTCGGTCACGACTGCGTGATGGACCCCTGGTACAGCCTCGGCACCCACGACATGCTCGAGGTGGCCGCGATGGGCCTCCACGTCGCCCAGATGACCGGGCGCGACCAGATGCCCGCCCTGTTCGACGCGGTCACCGTCAACGGCGCCCGCACTCTCGGGCTCGAGAGCTACGGCCTCGAGCCGGGCTGTCATGCCGACCTGGTCGTCCTCCAGGCCACGAGCCCGATCGAGGCGCTCAGGCTACGGCCCGCCAGGCTCTTCGTCGTCCGCCGCGGCGAGGTGATCGCCGAGGCTCCGGCCGCC
>JAHEKO010000200.1 GCA_024638355.1 Acidobacteriota bacterium | reverse complement strand
GACCAGTTCGACTACCTGGTGTCGATGAGCTCACCCGCGCGCGGCCTCGAGCTCTACGCCGAGCGCCATCTCGAGCCCGGCGATCCCCGAGCGGGCCGGCGCTACGCGCTGGGCGACATGAGCTCGAGCCTGATCCGCACCGTCAAGGGCCGCACCATCCTGGTCCAGCACGACACCACGAGCCCCCGGCCCTACAGCCGCATCAACCTCGTCCAGGGCACGCGCGGCACCGTCACCGGCTATCCCGATCGCATCCACGTCGAAGGCCGCACCGAGGGCCACGGCTGGGAAGAGCTCGAGGCCTACCGCGAGGAGTTCGAGCATCCGCTGTGGGCCCGGGAGGGCGAGCGTGCGAAGGGAGCCGGGCACGGCGGCATGGACTACCTCGAGGACTACCGCCTGATCCGGTGCCTGCGCGAGGGCCTGCCGATGGACATGGACGTCTACGACGCGGCCGCGCTGTCGGCGGTCTGCGAGCTCAGCGAGATCTCCGTCGCCGAGGGCAGCCGGCCGGTCGAGTTCCCCGACTTCACCCGCGGGCTGTGGCAGAGGCGGAGGCCAATCGGGCTGGTGACCTGACGCTACGGCGACGGCCACTCGGCGGCCGCGGCACCGCGGCAAAGGTCACAAGGACCTCCGCTAGCCGCTGCTAAAATCCCAACTCTCTTGGCCCACCGCTCGACCCACTCCCTACGCCCGGGAAGCTCCGGCGCGGCACCCGTCGAAGAGGGGTCCTGGGCAGCCGTGCTGAGGTCGCGCTGGTTCCTGCTGATCGTCGTGAGCGCGCTTCTGGCGACGGGGCTCGTGTTCTTTACCGGCCGCTTCTCCACGGCCCGCCGTTTGTCGAATCTCGGGCTGGAGATCGAGGGCATTCCCGATGCCTACCTGATGATCAGCAAGAGCCTCGAGCAGCGCGGCTATCTGGTCGATCGGCGCGACTCGACCGTGCGGCGGAGCCGCGTGGGCCTCCCCGGCAAGCGGTGGAACCTCGAGCGCTTCGGCGCACCCGACCACTGGCTCCTGCGCTCGAAGCAGGCGGGAACGATCTTCTTCGTGCCCGTCGACGAGGTCCCGGACCTGAGCTACCCCTTCTACTACGGCTTCGTGCGGAGTGAGCTCGAAGAGTCTGGCCTGCCGCTGGTGACGTGGACGCAGCTCTACGTGAACCGCGTGTACAGCGGGCTCTACCTGCGGGTCGAGCTGCCCGTCGACCCGCGCAAGAAGGACGGTCGGGCCGGCCTCCTGCGAGAGCTCCTGATGGTCCGGGGCGACCGCATGGCCCTGGTCGACACCCGGTTCAATCGCGACGGCAGGCTCTACGCCGAATGCGTGTCGAACGGGATCTTCCCCGAGCTCGTGCCCCCGCCGCCGGCCGTGCTCTGGCTCGCGGGGCTCGACCCGAGTCCCGAGACCACCTTCCTGCTGAGCAACGCGGAGCCGTTCGAGCTGACCCTTCTCCCCCTGCCGGTGTCGCTTGCCGATCTCTACGAGAAGCTCCAGGGCTCGCCGCTGCCGCGCACGGTCGACGAGCGTTTCGGCGAGTGGACTGCGCCGCTGGCTACGGGCTCGCCGGCGTCGGCGTCACCCTTCGGCGAAGATCGCCGCCGGCGGCTGGAACGGGCGCTCGCCGACTACCGGCGGTCGCTGGGCGCGGCTCTCGGCGCTCATACGGCGCTTCACGACACCGAGTTGACGGCGCAGATGGCGGCGCTTCTGGAGACGGATGATACGACCCTTCCGCAATGAGCTGAAGTTCGTGATCCGCTTCGACGAGCGCGTCGCCCTGCTCGAGCGCTGGCGGCGGAATCTGTCGCGCGATCCCCACACCAACGACGACGCGGTGACCGCCATCCTGAGCCAGTACTACGACACCCCGAGCCTGCGCTTCTACCGCGAGAAGCTCGACGGCATCGGCTTTCGCAACAAGGTCCGGCTGCGCACCTACGGCTATCGCTTCCAGCCCGGTCAGGCGACCTTCATCGAGATCAAGCAGCGCCTGGGCGAACGGGTGCGCAAGGTCCGCCAGCGCGTCGCCGAGTTCGACTCACGCCAACTGTCGCCCGCCAACTGGCTCTTCGACGATCCGCGCGACGAGAGCGCCTTCGGGGTCCTGCTCGAGCGCCATCAGCTCCGTCCCTCGGCGCAGACCTGGTATCTGAGGGAGGCCTACGAGGCGCTGGTCGAGCCCGATGTGCGCGTGACCTTCGACAGCCAGCTCACCGGCCTCTACCCGGGCGAACGGCTCGAGCTGGGCCGGATGGCGGATCCGAGCTCGAGGATCATGTCGGATACGCTGGTGGTCCTCGAGGTGAAGGCGACGGGCGGCATCCCCGCCTGGGTCGCGGAGGGCGCGCGGTGCGTCGAGCTGGTGCAGCGGCCGGTACCGAAGTACGTGCTGGCGGTCGAGAAACTGGGCCTGGATAGAGCCCCTTCCAGTTGGGATTGAATCATGGAGTCGATGGACTATTTCCTGTCGCAGCTCTTCCGGCACTCCGACGTCACCCTGTTCAGCTTCGCCGACGTCGTCGTGGCCATGACCGTCACGGCGCTGCTCTGCCTCATGCTGACCGCGGTCTACCGCGCCACCCACCGCGGCACCAGCTACGCGCAGTCGTTCCTGGTCAGCCTCTTTCTGATGGGCGTGGCGACCAGCGTGGTGATGATGATCATCGGCAGCAACATCGCCCGCGCCTTCAGCCTGGTCGGCGCGCTGTCGGTGATCCGCTTCCGCACCGCGGTCAAGGACTCGCGCGACACGGGATTCCTCTTCGTCGCCATCGTGGTGGGCATGGGATGCGGCACCCAGTTCTATATGCCGGCCATCGCCATGACAGTCTTCGTCTGCGCGCTGCTGCTGCTCCTCTACCACTTCAACTACGGCCTCAAGGAGCGCCTGGAGTCGATCGTGCGGGTCACCTTCCGCGAGGCCGACGGCCTCGCCGAGCGCATCGAGGAGGAGCTACGCGGCGGCTTCCGCGAGTTCAAGCTGCTCAATCGCATACGCGACTTCGGCGACGGGCACGTGACCCACGTCTACGTGGTGCGGCCGGACCGCAAGACGAAGAGCGAGGAGGTCGAAAGCCGGCTCCGAAACGTCGAGGGCGTCGTCAAGCTCGCCTCCTATGAGACGGATCAGCACGCCCCGATCTGAGGCCGCGGGCGGCGAGCCGGCGGCGCGGTTGCCGAGACTCCGTGCCGCGCTGCGGCCGATCGCCGTGATGGCCGTCTGCCTGACGGCCGTCTTCGCCCTGCTGGTCGTGGGCGAATACCTCCAGAGGCTCTCGGCCTATCGCATCGGCCGCCGCGCCAGCGGCCAGGACGCGCCGTCGGTCGCCGGCCCCCTCGAGGACATGATCCGCAACACCTACCACCGCCTGCCGCGGCCGGTGGACGAGCCCCGCCTCGCGCGCTCGGGACTGCCGATCTACGAGCTGCGCATCAGGCCGAGGAATCTCGAGCGCCTGCGCGACACGGCGGAGGCGGTCACCGCCGCGGAGATCGCCACCGGCATCCCGCGCGAGTACCTGCCCGCGCGGTTCCGCCTCGGCGATCGCTGGATCGACATCGAGGTCAAGGCCCGCGGCCTCTACGAGTACCACTACGCTCCCGAGCGCATGTCGCTGCGTCTCAAGTTCCCCAAGAGCCACTACTTCCGCGGCAAGCGCCAGATCAACATCTCGAACGTCTACGACAAGGGGCTCACCATCGACGTCACCACCAACTGGGAGCTGGCGCGGCACGACATCCTCACCTGGGACAGCCGCTTCGTGCTGCTTGTCATCAACGACGCGATCGTCGGCGTGTTCCAGGAGACCGAGCAGTTCGGCCAGTCGATCACCGATCGGGCCAACCGGGCGGAGGGCTTCGTCTTCGGCGGCAAGGACCGGTGGGAGGAGGTTCCCTATCAGGTCTTCGGCCGCGAGGAAGGGCTCGGCTGGGAGAAGGCGAAGCGCGCCGTCGAGCGCTTCTGGACCTGCCGCGACCACATCGACAACGACCCCCGCGAGGGACCTTGCGACTGGGAGTTCGCGAGCAGCTACCTCGACACCGAGAAGTTCGCCCGGGTCGCGGCGCTAGCGACTCTGCTGGGCTCCGAGCACGCCTGGTCGAACGGCAACATCCGCCTCTACTACGATCCCGCGCGCGGCACCCTGGAGCCGATTCCCTGGGACTACATCCTCTGGAAGATCGACCTCGAGGAGTCGCCGGGCGGCGAGACCGCCATCTTCCAGGGTCGCGCGCTGCTGCGCATCCCCGAGTTCCGCCGGCTGCGGGACCGCTACCTCTGGACGCTGATCCACGAGCGGGTGGAGCCGATGATCGAGCACGCCAACCGGCTCTTCGCCGATCTCGAAGCGCCGCTGCGCTGGGACAACCAGAACCTGGACCCCTGGGACGAGGCCCGTCACCGCTCCCTCTACGAGAACCGCCTGCGCGTCAACGCCGACACGCTCCGCGGACTGTTCGACAGCACCGACCTCCGCGCCAACGCCTGGCAGAGCGACGGCCGGCTCGTCGTCGAGCTCGAGAACCGGGGCAAGGCGGCGGTCGTGATCGCCGGCGTCCGCCTGGGCGACGGCAGCGATCCGCGCCTCACGACCTTCGGCGAACCTCTGGTGGTCGAGGGCGCCTGGAGCGGCCGACCGGGCCGAGGGCGCCTGGAGCTGGACGCGAGCGCCGGCGTTCGCCTGGTCGGTCTCGCGGCGCGCAACGAAGTCACCGGCGAGGAGCTGGCGCCAAACGCCATCCGAGTCGCCCACGGCGAGCCGGCGAGCGACGCGACGCCGGCCCCGCCGCGAAGCCCGGCGCCGCCGGCGCTCGAGCTTCCTGCCAACACCCGCCTCGCCGACGGAACGATCGTCTTCGGACCGGGCACCGTCGAGATCGAATCGACCTGGGAGATTCCCTCCACCTATCCGGTGGAGTTCCGGCCCGGCTTGCGGCTGCGGCTCGCCGACGGCGCATCGCTGATTCTCTACGGCGATCTCCGCGGCATCGGTACCCCCGAGCGGCCGATCACCGTGCGCGGCGCCACGTCCGACGAAGGTTGGGGCGCGCTCGTCGTTCAGGGGCGGCGGACCGCTCCGCGGACGGTCCACCTCGAGCACACGACCCTCGTCGGCGGCTCCGGCGCCGAGAACGCGCGCTCCCACTTCACCGGCGCCCTGTCGGTCACCGACGGCATCGTCACCCTGCGCAACTCCAGCTTTCTCGACGCCGCCGCCGACGACGGCATCAACCTCAAGTACTCCCGAGTCGAGCTCGAGTCCAACCTCTTCCGCGGCTCCCGCGACGACGCCGTCGACCTCGACTTCTGCACCGGCACCGTCGTCGCCGACCGCTTCCTCGACCCCGGCGGCGACGGCCTCGACCTCAGCGGATCCGAGGTGCGAGTGGAGCGGATCTTCGTCGAGGGCTGCGGCGACAAGGGAATCAGCGTCGGCGAAAGAACCGCGGCCGAGATCTCCGACGCCCTGATCGTCGACTGCTCCACCGGCATCGCCTCCAAGGACGAATCGACCGCCGACATCCGCCACTCCGGCCTCGCCCACCTCGACGTCGGCATCGCCCTCTACCGCAAGAAGCTCGCCTTCGGAGCCCCGTCGGCCACCGTGGAGGCCGTGGCCTTCGCCGAGGTCGCCACGCCCTTCCTCGAGCGCCCGGACAGCCACCTGGAGCTCCTGTCGGCCGCCCGCTACTCGGCCGACCTCGAGCGGGAGTCGGAGTGGCCCGGGTTGACGCGGATCTCCCTCGACCGGCCTCCGTCGCGCCGGGAGCTCATCGAGCGCGTTCTGAAGCGCACGGACGAGTCGCGCCCGTATGGCGTCCGCGTCATGCCGGCCTCAGGCGAACCTTCGACGGCCCACGCTTCGGCGCAGGGCAACTGAACCCCAGCCTGAACCGACGGCGGAGTCCTCTCGGATCTCATGCGTCACTCCGCAAGCCCCGCGCCGGGCCGCCAAAGCGAATACCATTCAGCTATGGGCCGGCATGCGCACACCGCCCACCGTCACGTCCAGTTCCTCCCATGGCGTCCTGCCATCGGAATACCGTCGGCGGGAGTCATCGACTAGAGAAGAAGTCCATGGCCCAGTTCGACGTCATCGTCATCGGCGGAGGCATCGTGGGACTGGCCACCGCCTATCAGCTGAGCCGCCGCCAGCCGGACGCCTCGCTGGCTCTCCTGGAAAAGGAAGCCGGACTCGGGCGCCACCAGAGCGGCCGCAACTCGGGCGTGCTTCACTCCGGCATCTACTACCGGCCCGGCTCGCTCAAGGCGGAGAACTGCCGGCAGGGACGGCGTGCCATGGAAGAGTTCTGCGCCCGGCACGGCATCGCTTACGAGACCTGCGGCAAGGTGATCGTCGCCACCCGCGAACTCGAGCTTCCGGCGCTGGCTCGAATCCACGAGCGAGGCCTCGAGAACGGGGTTCGATGCGAGCTGATCGGGCGCGAGCGTCTGTTGGAGCTCGAGCCTCACGCGGCGGGAATCAGAGCCATCCACGTCCCCGAGACCGGTATCGTCGATTTCGTCGAAGTCTGTCGACGGCTGGGAGCGCTGCTGGTCGAGCATGGCTGCCGCGTCGCGACCTCGGCCAGGGTGACGGCCATCACCCGCCGATCGGCTGAGACGGTTGTACACACGACTCAGGGCGACTTCACTACTCGCTCTCTCATCAACTGCGCGGGGCTACACAGCGACCGGGTCGCGCGTCTGGCCGGGCAACAGCCCAACGCGCGGATCGTGCCCTTTCGCGGCGAGTACTACAAGCTCGAGCCCGGAGCGTTCGGGCTGTGTCGCAACCTGATCTACCCGGTTCCCGACGCCGGATTCCCGTTCCTCGGTGTCCACTTCACCCGCATGATCGATGGCGCGGTCGATTGCGGGCCCAATGCGGTGCTCGCCTTCGCGCGCGAGGGCTACCGGAA
>JAHEKO010000199.1:2816-6965 GCA_024638355.1 Acidobacteriota bacterium | reverse complement strand
CCGACGGCCGTAGGGCCTCGGAATACTCGTCTCTGTTCGACAAGAGGAGAGACGGGATATGCGAGGTAGCTCGCGGTGAAGCGGATTCCGGGTGCGCGTTCGGATGGACCTGCCCGGCGTCTCGGCCCCGCGCCGACCTCGACTCTTCTCGTTCTCCTTCTGGCCGGCTCTCTGGGTCTCGGCTTGGCTCTGCCCGCGGCGGCCGACAGTCACGAAGACGACGGCTGGGGCGACGAGGTCCTCTACTTCGTCATCGTCGACCGCTTCGCCGACGGCGATCCGGACAACAACCAGAACGTCGATATCAGCGCGAAGGGCACCTTTCACGGAGGCGACCTGATCGGCCTCCGCGAGCGGCTCGACGATCTGGCCGACCTCGGCGTGACGGTGCTGTGGATCACGCCGGTGGTCAAGAACATCCCCGGCTTCGTGACCGGCGCCGGCTTTCCCGACTGGGGCTACCACGGCTACTGGGCGGACGACTTCTACAGCCTGGATCCGCGCTTCGGCAGCGAGGAGGACCTCGAGGCCCTGGTCGACGCGGCGCACGAGCGCGGCATCAAGGTGCTGCTCGACGTGGTCTACAACCACGTCGGCTACGACTCGCGGTACACGAAGGACCCCGCGACGCGCGCCTGGATCCGGGCGAGCTGCGGCCAGGACGATCTGACCACCTGCGTCGGCGGTCTGCCCGATCTCAAGACCGAGCTGCCCGAGGTCGCCGACTATCTGTTCAAGGCGCACATCGGCCTGGCCGAGCGGGTCGGGCTCGACGGCTTCCGCATCGACACGGTGAAGCACGTCGACCACGACTTCTGGCAGGAGCATCGCCGGCGGCTGAACGAGGCGCTCGGTGAGGAGTTCTTCCTGCTGGGGGAGGTCTGGGGCGGTGACGCTCGCAACCTCGATCCCTGGTTCGCGACCGACGAGCTCGACGCCGGGTTCGACTTCGGCTTCCAGGGCTCGACCCTGGCGTTCCTCCAGGGGCGCGGGAGGCCGATCGCCTTCAACCGCTATCTCGAGAAGCGGCACGAGGTGCGCGAGGGCTACCACCTCGGGCACTACCTTTCGACCCACGACGTCGCGGGCGCGCTCTTCCAGCTCGAGGGCGACATCGAGCTCTTCGAGCTGGCGGCCCTGCTGCAGCTCAGCGTTTCGGGAATCCCGATCATCTTCTACGGTGAGGAGGTCGGGCGTCCGGGCGGCGACTGGCCCGACAACCGCAGCGACATGCCGTGGGGCGACCTCGGCATCAAGCCGGGCGCCGGCCTGCCGCGCAACGAAGAGCTGCGCTCGAGCTACCAGCGCCTGATCGAGCTGCGCCGCGGCACTCCGGCTCTCTGGCGCGGCACGCACGCCGGCCACCACTTCGACCAGGACCTCCTGAGCTTCGTCCGCCGCGACGAGGCGACCGGCCAGGCCGTGGTGGTGGCGGTCAACCGCAGCGCCGAGCAGGCGGCCGCGATGCCGCCGCTCGAGGAGTGGCTCGGCTCGGAGGTGAAGGACCTGTGGAACGAGGAGACGCTCGAGATTGCCGGCGCGGAGGCGACCGTCACCGTGCCGCCGCGCTCGGCCCGCATCTTGACGCTGGAGTAGCAGTCTGAAATCGCCGGGAGGACATGACGAATGGCCCGCGTGACCCTGAGAGACGTCAAGAAGAACTACGGTGACGTGACGGTCATCGAGAAGCTCAACCTCGAGATCAAGGACGAGGAGTTCGTGGTGCTGGTCGGCCCGTCGGGCTGCGGCAAGTCGACCGCCCTGCGCATGGTCGCCGGGCTCGAGGAGATCACCGCCGGCACGATCGAGATCGGCGACCGGGTGGTCAACGACCTGGCGCCCAAGGAGCGCGACATCGCGATGGTCTTCCAGAGCTACGCGCTCTATCCGCACATGACGGTGCGCGAGAACCTCGAGTTCGGGCTGCGGCTGCGCAAGTTCCCCAAGGAGGAGATGGCGCGGCTGGTCAACGACGCGGCCGAGATCCTCGGCATCGAGACGTTCCTCGATCGCAAGCCCAAGGCGCTCTCGGGCGGCCAGCGGCAGCGGGTGGCGGTGGGCCGCGCGATCGTGCGCAACCCGAGCGTCTTCCTGTTCGACGAGCCGCTGTCGAACCTCGACGCCAAGCTGCGGGTGCAGATGAGGGCCGAGATCTCCAAGCTCCAGCGGCGGCTCAAGACGACCACGATCTACGTTACCCACGACCAGATCGAAGCGATGACCATGGGGGACCGCATCGCCATCCTCAAGGACGGCGACCTGCAGCAGTTCGGCACTCCGCTCGAGCTTTACGAGACGCCCGCCAACAGCTTCGTGGCCAGCTTCATCGGCACGCCGCCGATGAACCTGCTGACCGCGACCGTGGGCGAGAGCGGCGCCAGGCTGAGGGGCGCCGGCTTCGAGATGGCGGTGCCGCCGCGCTTCCGCGACTCGCTCGAGGAGGGCCGCGACGTCGTCGTCGGCATCCGGCCCGAGCACCTGCTCGCGGAGTCGGAGGAGCCCCAGGGAGAGGTGGGGACGATCACCGTCGACGTCGAGGTCGTCGAGCCGCTCGGCCACGAGAACATCGTTCACGGCGCCGTGGCCGACGCCTTCATCACCGCCACGATGGATCCCCAGACCTCGCCCCAGGTCGGCGACCGCGTCGACCTGCGCGCCGAGCTCGAGTGGATACACCTTTTCGACGCGGCCTCGACGAGCCGCATCTCGGTTTAGGAGGACAACAACGATGAGAGCATTCGTCCGGTCGATCCTGCTGACGACATGGGTGGCGGCGCTGGCCCTGGCCGGCCCGCTGGCCGCCCAGACCGAGCTGATCATCTGGCACGCCTACCGCGGCGCCGAGAAGACGGCGTTCGAGAAGGTCGTCGCGGAGTTCAACAAGTCCAACGGCAGCGGCATCAAGGCGACCACCCTGGCGGTCCCCTACGACGCCTACGCCGACAAGATCACCGCCGCCGTGCCGCGGGGCAAGGGCCCCGACATCTTCATCTACGCCCAGGACCGTCTGGGCGGCTGGGTCGAAGCGGGCAACACCATCGAGCCGATCGACTTCTACCTCGAAGACGAGATCGTCGACCGCTTCATCCCGACCACGATGCAGGCGATGACCTACCAGGACACGGTCTACGGTCTGCCGCTCAACTACAAGGTCATCACCCAGATCTACAACAAGAAGCTGGTGGCGTCGCCGCCGAAGACCTCCGCCGAGCTGGTGGCGACCGCCAAGAAGATGACCGACGCCACGATCGGCAAGTTCGGCCTGGCCTACGCCTACAACGACTTCTACTACCACGCGGCGCTGATGAACGCTTTCGGCGGCGGCGTGTTCGGCGACGACGGCAAGCCGACCATGAACTCGGCGAAGAACCTAGCGGCGCTCGAGTACCTGATGGATTGGTTCCTGAAGGACAAGATCCTCCCCGCCGAGCCGTCGACCGCGCTGATCACCTCGCTGTTCAACGACGGCAAGGCCGGCATCGTCTTTTCCGGACCGTGGTTCCTGGGCGAGGTCTCCGACGACGTCGACTACGGGTTGGCGCCGCTGCCGAGCATCGACGAGGCGGGCTCGCCGATGCGCCCGTGGATGACGGTCGAGGGCGTCTACATCGCCGGCCCCTCGAAGCACAAGGACGAGGCCTACGAGTTCGTGACCTACGTCACCGATCTGCCGGCGGGCAAGGTCATGGCGCTCCAGGGGCGGCAGACGCCGGCCAACAAGAAGGTCTACGACGATCCCGCGGTGCAGGCCGACACCACGCTCCAGGCCTTCAAGAAGCAGGTCGAGGTGGCGCTGCCGATGCCCAACCGGCCCGAGATGACCATGGTCTGGTCGCCGGCGACCACCGCCATGAACGTGACCATCAAGCAGACCGCGTCGCCGCGCTCGGCTCTCGATCAGGCGCAGAAAGAGGTCGCCGAGCGCATCGCCGCACTCCGTCAGTGAAGCCTGGAGATTGCCGATGACCACAGCCGAGGCCAAGCCCAATCGCATCGCAGTGGGTCTGCTGGTGGCGCTGGCCGTGACGGTTGGGGCCGGCTACTGGATCCAGGCGCGAGCCCTCGAGCAGCAAGCCGCGGCGATCGCCGACCGGCTGGCCATCGCCGATCTGCGCGCGGTCACCGACACGGTGGAGCGCCTGGGCCTCG
>JAHEKO010000199.1:0-2716 GCA_024638355.1 Acidobacteriota bacterium | reverse complement strand
TCGAGCTGCCGGAGACTCCGGCGCTCGACCCGGCGGCGTGGGACGTCGACCGCTTCCGGCGGCCGCGCGGCCTGCAGTCCGCCTCCGGCGCGGTGGAGGCGAAGGCGGTCGAGGAGATCGCCGCCGAGCGCTCCGCCTACTGGCGGTTGACCGCGGCGCCGTGGCTCTTCGGGCTGGTGCTCCTGGCCTACTTCGGCTTCGGCGCGGCGGCCCGCACCCGCGACACGCTGATCAAGCATCGGCGGGCCTATTACTACGTGCTGCCGGCGATGGCGGGCATGACGCTGCTGGTCTTCTTTCCCTTCTTCTACGGCATTGCGCTGTCGTTCACCAACTCGAACATCTACAACACCAATCAGCCGATCGGCGAGATCTGGATCGGGTTCCAGAACTTCTTCGAGATTCTCGGCGACTGGGAGCTGGTGAAGACGACGGCCGACGGCAGGGTCTTCAACTACCAGAACTTCTACTGGACCCTCGGCTTCACCGTCATCTGGACGATCAGCAACGTCGCGATCGGGGTGAGCGTCGGTTTGCTGCTGGCGCTTCTTCTCAACACCAAGGGGCTGGTGCTGAAGCCGATCTACCGCGTGCTGCTGATCCTGCCCTGGGCCATGCCCAACTACATCACCGCGCTGATCTGGCGAGGGATGTTCCACTCCCAGTTCGGCGTCATCAACCAGGCGATCCAGATGTTCGGCGGCGACGCCGTCTCCTGGTTCGACACGCCGTTCCGCTCGTTCATCACGGTGCTGTCGACCAACGGCTGGCTGAGCTTCCCGTTCATGATGGTGATCTCGCTCGGCGCCCTGCAGTCGATCCCGGCCGACCTCTACGAGGCGGCGCGCGTCGACGGCGCCAGCCGCTGGGCCCAGTTCAAGGCGATCACCCTGCCGTCGCTCAAGCCCGCGCTGATTCCGGCGATCATCATCTCGGTCATCTGGACCTTCAACCAGTTCAACGTGATCTTCCTGGTCGCCGGCGGCGAGCCGGGCGGCTCGACCGAGATCCTCATCACCGAGGCCTACAAGATCGCGTTCGAGCAGTACCGCTACGGCTACGCCGCGGCCTACTCGGTGGTGATCTTCATCGTCTTGTTCGCCTACGGCCTGTGGCAGATCCGCGTGACCAAGGCCACGGAGGCCCTATGAGCAAGCGCAACAAGCTCTCCGACGAGCCGCGCCACGCGCCTCTCCACGTCTTCCTCGTGATCTTCGTGCTGCTGTCGAGCTATCCCATTCTGTGGGTGTTCAGCATCGCGTTCTCCGGCGAGCAGAGCCTGGCCATCGCCGACGTGCCGGCCGATCCGACCCTGCTCGATCGGCTGCGCGCCATCGCGCCCTGGCCCGAGCAGTTCTCGTGGTCCAACTTCGCCGCCGTCTTCACCGACCAGCCGTTCGCTCGCTGGGTGCTCAACAGCGCGGTGGTGGCGCTGGCAACGACGGCGCTCGGCGTCTTTCTGGCCACCACCGCCGGCTACGCATTCTCGCGTTTCCGCTTTCCCGGCCGGCGCAGCGCGCTGATGTCGTTCCTGGTGTCGCAGATGTTTCCCGGCACCCTGATGATGATCCCGCTCTACATCATCATCGTGGGGTGGCTCGAGCTCGGCTCGAGCTGGCTCGGGCTGATCCTGGTTTACGCCGCGACGGCGATCCCCTTCTGCGTGTGGATGCTGAAGGGGTACTTCGACACCATCCCGATCGAGCTCGAGGAGTCGGCGCGCATCGACGGCGCCACGCCGGGTCAGATCTTCACCAAAATCATCCTGCCGCTCGCCAAGCCGGCGGTGGCGGTCACGGCGCTGTTTTCGTTCATGACCGGGTGGAACGAGTTCATTCTCGCAGCGACCTTCATGGACGAGGAGGTCATGTACACGGCCCCGGTCGGACTGCGCTTCTTCGTCGGCGGCTTTTCGCAGCAGTGGGGCTACTTCGCGGCCGGCTCGATCATCGTGTCGATCCCGGTCGTGGTGGTCTTTCTATTCGCTCAGAAGTATCTCGTCTCCGGTCTGACGGCCGGCGGCGTGAAGGGGTAAGGCCCCAGCTCAACCACCAAAAGGAGGAAAGAGATGAGCATCTCCGTCAGGAAATGGGCAGTAGCGCTGATGGCGGTCGCCCTGGTGGGCACGGCCGCGTCGGCACAGATGGTGTCGTTCGAAGATCCGACGGGCGACGACAACGGTCCGGGCGAGTACGTCTACCCGACCGACGCCGTCTACACCAAGGGGTCGTTCGATCTCACCGGCTTCGAGCTCGAGGTGAAGGGCAAGAAGGCCAACGTCTCGGTCGACGTCGCCTCGAACCTCGAGGATCCGTGGGGCATGGACGTCGGCTTCGCGGTGCAGATGATCTTCATCTACATCGACAACGCCGAGGGCGGCTATACCGAGGGTCTGCCGGGCACCAATCACAAGTTCGCCGAGGCGCACGCCTGGGACAAGGCGATCATCCTGTCGCCGCAGACCTTCGCGCGCGTCAATCAGGAGGTCGAGGCCAAGGCGGGCGACTGGGCCGAGGACATCATCGTGCCGTCGCGCACCACCGGCCGCAGCCGCACCATCACCGGCGCCGGCATCAAGGCCGAGCAGCTGGGTGCGGGCGATCCGACGACCTGGAAGTACCAGGTGGTCATGCAGTCGAACGAGGGCTTTCCGGCCGAGGGCGATCTCCTCACCCGCAAGGTCAACGAGTTCGAGGGCCAGCACCGCTTCGGCGGC
>JAHEKO010000198.1:1476-7023 GCA_024638355.1 Acidobacteriota bacterium | reverse complement strand
TCGCCCCAGTCGAACAGCGCGATGCCGTCGTTGTAGTGGGCCGCGGGCAGCCGCGGATCGATCTTCAGCGCTTCCTGGTAGAGGTCGTGGGCCTCGGTGTAGTTGCCCTGGCGATGGACCGATCGCGCCAGGTTGAAGGTCGGAATCTCGGTTTCGATGCCGTAGCCGATGGCCCGCTTGTAGTGGACGCGCGCCCTCTCGTACTGGCGGAGTAGATCGAGAGCGATCCCCCGCTCGTTCTCGCGGTGGGCCCGCCCGCGCGGCGTGTTCGAGCAGCCCGACGAGTAGAGAAGTACGAGGCAGAAAGCCAGGACCGCCGCCGCCCGCCCGCGCGCCGAGCTCCGTTGGCCGAGCCGCTCGATCTCGAAACGCAGGGGAGCGTGTCGCGGACGGCGGCCGATCCAGAGGCGGTCGGCGAGAAAGGTGGCGAGAAACGCCAGGAGGAACCAGACGCCCAGGTCGCTGCCGGTGCCGGTGCGCTCGATGCGAGCCGGCGGCGCGTCGTAGGCGCGAACGGCTCGGCCGATCCGTTGGAAGGCGGCCGGCGACTCGACCTCGAAGGTACCCCGGGTCGCCTTGGAGATCCGCCGCAGCGTCTCGTCGACCCGCCGGGTGTGGTACTCGCGCAGGACGGCGGGCTTCTCCTTCTTGGCTACGATGTCGCGGAAGTCGTAGATCAAGCGGCCCTGTCCCTCGGTGGTGCCGATGGCCACGGTGTGGACCGGCACTCCCTGACCGGCGAGCGCCTCGAGCGTGTCGTCGAGCTCCTCCGCGACCGGCTGCTCGCCGTCGCTCAGGATCACCGCCTGGAGGTTGGGGCGCGTCTCGTCGTAGAACTCGAACAGGGTGTCGAGCGCGCCGCCCAGGGACGAGCCGGTGGTCTGGTACTGGCCGTGGATCTCGAGTCCGCGCAGGGCGTCGAGCAGGAAGCCGCGATCGGCGCTCATCGGCGTGTGGATCGCCGCCGTGCCGCTGAAGCTGACCAGGGCGAAGCTCGACTCGGGCAGGTCCCGGATGAGGCCCCGCCCGATGCCGCGAGCGACCTCGAAGCGGTTCTTGTCGCGCTCGCCCTCCTCTCGGGTCGGCGGCTGCTCGACGTCGGTGGCGAACATGCTGGCCGAGCTGTCGAAGATCAGCACCACCCGCGCCCGCTCGGCCTCGATCTCGGCTTGGCCGGGCAGGTAGGGCCCGGCGGCGGCTACGATCAGCAAGAGCCCCATGAGGCCCAGGAGCCGCAGGTGCCAGGCGAGCGTGGCGCGGCTGTGGACCGAGAAGCGCGACCGGAAGCGCTCGCCCACGTGCTCGTCGACCCAGGCCAGCGCCTGCCGCTGGCCGCGCGCGAAGAGCAGCCAGAGGATCCACCAGGGGAGCGCCAGCAAGAGGAGCGTCCAGCTCTGGAACCGCATGGTCAGCGCAACGGCCGGCGCAGCCGCCCTCCCAGGAAGAGACAGAGAGCGAAGAGCGGCAGCAGCCCGAGCGCCGCGAGGTCGGTCAGGTAGCGGCGGATGTCGACCAGGCGCACCTCGAGCGGCGTGCTCTCCAGCCGCGACAGCTCGACGAAGACCTCCTCGAGGGCGTCGACCTCGCTGGCGCGGTAGTAGCGACCCTCCGACAGCTCGGCGATCGCGCGCAGCTGGGTGTCGTCGAGCACCGCCAGGTAGTCGAGCCGGGTTCCCTCGAACTCGACCCCGACCGGCTCCAGCCCGCCGATACCGATGGCGTAGAGGCGAATGCCGAGCTCGCGCACGTAGCGCGCGGCCAGCGTCGTCTCGATGCCCATGTTGCTCTCGCCGTCGGTGATCAGGACCAGCGCCTGATCGCGCCCCTCGATGCGTGAGCGCTCCAGAAACTCCGCGGTCGCCAGCAAGGCGTCGCCGATGGCGGTGCCGCCGCTGCGGTTCTGGTCGAGGGTGTGAACGGTGACCGCGTCGAGGAGCGGCAGCAGCACCCCGTGATCGGTGGTCAGCGGCGTCTGCACGTACACGTCCTTGGCGAAGATCACCACGCCGATGCGGGTGCTGCCGCTGCGCTGGATGAAGTCGCGGGCGATCTTGCGCAGCGCTTCGAGACGATTGGGCTCGAAGTCCTCCGCCAGCATGCTGAGCGAGACGTCGAGCACCAGCGCCACGTCGATCCCCTCGTCTTCGATCAGCTCGAGCTCGGTGCGCCGGTAGGGCGCGGCGAGACCGAGCAGAGTCACCGCCAGTACCGCGATCTCGACCGGCAGCAGAAGCCGCGCCGCCAGGCGTCCCCGGCGCGACTGCGGGCCGAACTGGAGTGGCGAGTAGGGGACAACGTCGCCGCGCAAGAAGCGCAGGCGCAGGTAGACGTAGAGGGGCACGAGCAGGAGGCCCCAGAGCAGCCACGGACGACCGAGCTCGAGCCCCTCGATCACGAGAGCTCCTCGCGGGCGACGTCCAGCGCCAGGTCGCACGCGCCGTCGAGATCGTTGCCGCTCGGGCGCCTTCGTCCGAACTGGAGCTCGGCGAGGAAGGCGAAGAAGCGCGCGACGCGGCTGTCGCCGACCTGTCGCTGGATCTCGCCGGCGGTGAGCGTCGAGTAGCTGCGCCGCGTGTTGTGCTCGAAGGCGCGGCGCAAGAGGCTCGAGAGCTCGTGACACGCGTCGCGGTAGGCGTGACCGCCCCGGTAGCGGCGGCGGATCGACTCGATCGCTTCTCTCAGGCCCGGCTCGGCCGCCGGCACCGGCGCCGGCAGCGGCCGGCTGGGCGCCTGGCGTCGTCGTCGCAACCACCGGCGCACCAGTGCGAGCAGAAGCAGCGCCACCAAGACGCCGGCGAGGATCTTGACCAGCGTCCAGGGAAAGGGCGAGTCGAAGTGAAGCGGCTCGGCCAGGCCGGCCGGCAGTCTGCCGAGCGTCATCGGATCAGCAGGCTCCGCTTGAGGTGGAAGAACTCGCCGAGCGCGTCGGCGACCGGAGCGTCGGTCGCGAACGAGCCGACCGCCAGGCGGTGCCGACCGGCCTGGTGATGGAGGAACTCCTTCATCTCGGCCAGCGAGCCGGCGGCGCCGGGGGAGAGCCAGCGCCGAGCGCCGGCGGCCTCGGGCGAGACGCCGGCAAAGGTCACCGTCGGGCCGAGCTCGAACTCCGCCGGATCGTAGACGTGGAGAAGCGATACGTCGTGCTGCGGCCGCAGGAACTTGAGGTCCTCGGGAATGTCGTGGTCGATGAAATCGGAGATCAGGAAGACGACGTAGCGTCCGCGGCGCGAGCTCTGGATCGCGTGCACGGCGGCGCGCGGGTCCGACACGCCGACCGGGCGCCGCCAGGGCTCGGTGCGGCGCAGAACATCGGCCAGGAAGCGGAAAAGCTGGGCGCCGCCGCCGCGCGGCCGGGCCGCGGCCAGGGCGCGGTCGGCGAACAGCACCCAGCCGAGCCGATCGCCACCGTCGATCGCCGTCGCCGCGAGGGTCGCGGCCAGCTCGACCGCGCACTCGAGCTTGGTCTTCTCCTGGAAGCCGGTGTGCATCGAGGGGCTGACGTCGAGGGCGATGAAGACGTCGCGCTGCCGCTCCTCGAGATTGACCTTGACGTAGGGCTCGCCCAGCCGCGCGGTCACGTTCCAGTCGATCGAGCGCACCGGCTCGCCGGGAACGTACTTTCGCGACTCGTGGAAGACGAGCCCCGAGCCGCGAATCGAGCTCTGGAAGTCGCCGCTCAAGAGCCCGGCGACGTTGTCGCGCGCGATCAGCTCGAGCAGGCGCACCCTGCGCAGAATCTGGGAGATGCGGGGGTCGCGGGCGGCGGCGGGCCGGTTCATGGTGTGGCGCCCGCCCTCGTCAGGGCACCTTCACCGTTCTCAGTATCTCCGCGATCATGTCGTCGGTGCTGATCTTCTCGGCCACCGCGTAGTAGGTCGGGATGATGCGGTGCCGAAGCACCGCCGGCGCCACCGCTTTGATGTCGTCCGGGGTCACGGCGTCGCGCCCGCCGAGGAGCGCCGTCGCCCGGCCGGCGACGGCGAGCGCGATCGACGCCCGCGGCGAGGCGCCGAAGTCGATGTAGGGCGCGAGCTCGAGCTGGAAGTCGGCCGGGCGCCGCGTAGCCTGCACCAGCTCGGTGGCGTAGTCGATCAGCTTGGGGTCGATGTAGACCGAGCGGCAGACCTGCTGGATCCGATTGACCTCGGCGCCGTCGAGGAGCGTTTTCACCGCCGGCAGCCGCTCCTCGTCGATCACCATCGAGACTACCGCTTGCTCGTCCTTCTTGCTCGGGTAGGTGACGATGAGCTTGAGCAGGAAGCGATCGAGCTGGGCCTCGGGCAGCGGGTAGGTGCCCTCCTGCTCGATCGGGTTCTGGGTGGCGAAGACCAGGAAGGGCGGCTCGACCTCGATCGTCTCCTTGCCGATCGTCACCTGACGCTCCTGCATGGTCTCGAGCAGCGCCGACTGCACCTTGGCCGGCGCGCGGTTGATCTCGTCGGCGAGCACGAAGTTGGCGAAGATCGGCCCGCGCGAGGTCTCGAAGCCGCCGGTCGCCTGGTTGTAGATCCGCGTGCCGATGACGTCGGCGGGCAGCAGGTCGGGGGTGAACTGGATGCGCTTGAAGTCCGTCCGGCAGACCCGCGCCAGGAGATTCACTGCGCGCGTCTTGGCCAGCCCCGGAACGCCCTCGATCAGCAGATGCCCGTTGGCCGCGAGGCCGACGAGCAGTCCCCGCACCAGCTCGTCCTGCCCGACGATGCCGCGATGGATCTCCTGCGCGACGCTCGCGAGGAGCTTGGCCGCTTCCTCGATTGTCGCTCGGTCGTTGCTCATGTTCGTCGGATTCGCCGCACTCGTCGTGGACCGCCGGGATGATATCGGAAGGACTCCGCATAGGCCCCGCGGGTGGGAGCGGCACATAATGACTCCGCACATCATGACGGCGGACGAGCTCAAAGATCTCCTCGAGTTCGCGGTCGACGCGACTCGCGAGGCCGGGCGCCTGACGCTCCGCTACTTCCAGAACGATCCCGAGACCGAGGTCAAGGCCGACGCGACTCCGGTCACCATCGCCGATCGCCGGGCCGAGGAGCTCTTGCGCGAGCGCATCGAGGCGGCCCTCCCGAGCCACGGCATCCTGGGCGAGGAGCTCGGCGACAAAGAAGGGAGCGACCCGGCGCGCTGGATCCTCGATCCGATCGACGGGACCTATTCCTTTGTCCAGGGCGTGCCGCTCTACACCAACCTTGTCGGGCTCGAGTGGAGGGGCGAGATGGTTCTGGGCGTGATCTACGCTCCGGCGCTCGACGAGATCGTCTACGGAGCGCCGGGCCTGGGCGCCTGGTGGAATGATCGGCCGGCGCGGGTCTCGGAGACGTCTAGCCTCGCCGACGCGGCGCTCTCCACGACCAGCACGCAGCTCCTGGCCGCGCATGGCCGCATGCCCGCCTACGAGCGTCTGCGCGGCCGCTGCCGCACCGACCGCGGCTGGGCCGACGCCTACGCCTTCCTGCTACTGGCGACCGGCCGCGTCGACGTCGTTCTCGAAGGAACGATGAGCCTCTGGGACAACGCCGCGCCGTGCGCGGTCGTCGAGGCCGCGGG
>JAHEKO010000198.1:0-1376 GCA_024638355.1 Acidobacteriota bacterium | reverse complement strand
TGGACCGATCAGCTCAACAACGAGGATCAGATCGGCGCCTACCACGTCATGGCCGATGAGATCTGGGAGCAGACCGAGGGTCGGGTCGACGGCTTCGTTCAGAGCGTCGGCACGGCGGCCTGCCTGCGGGGCGTCGCGGAGGGGCTGCGCGGGCACCACGAGGGGGTCCGGATCGTCGCCGTGGAGCCGGCCGAGTCGCCGGTGCTCTCGGGCGGCGAGTCGGGTGCGCACGGCATCGACGGCATCGGCGCCGGCTTCGTCGTCCCGCTCTGGCACGAGGGCGTCGCCGATCGGATCGAGCGCGTCTCGACCTCGGAGGCGGCGGCCATGGCCGTCCGGCTCGCCCGCGAGGAGGGCCTGTTCGGCGGTACCTCCACCGGCGGCAACGTCATCGCCGCCCTGCGCCTCGCCGAGGAGCTCGGTCCCGACGCGACGATCGTCACCGTGATGTGCGACACGGGGATGAAGTACCTCAGCAAGGAGCTCTGAGCGGATTCGCCCGGGCAACTTTCGCCCGGCACCCTTCGCCCGGCACCTTTCGCCCGGCACGGGTCCGGGCGCTACGTGGGTTGGGCGCGCTCGCGCAGGATGCGCTTGGCCAGCGACAGCTTGTGGACCTCGTCGGGACCGTCGTAGATCCGCGCGGCGCGCTCCTCGCGGTAGTAGAAGGCGAGGAGCGTGTCGTCGATCATGCCGAGGCCGCCGTGGACCTGCAGCGCGCGGTCGACCACCCGCTGGAGCGTGCCCGCCACCAGGAACTTGATCGCCGAGATGTCCTGCCGGGCCTCACGCCAGCCCTGGCGATCGATCTTCCAGGCGGTCTGCAGCGTGAGCATGCGCGCCGCCTCGGTCTCGGCGTGCGACTCGGCGATCCACGCCCGAACGAGGTCCTTGTCGGCCAGCTTCTTGCCGGGAGCGATCGTCCGAGCGAGCGCGTGGTCGCACATCAGCTCGAGCGCTCGTCGGCAGATGCCGAGCCAGCGCATGCAGTGGTGAATGCGCCCCGGTCCGAGCCGCTCCTGCGCGATCAGAAAGCCCTGGCCCTCGGCGCCCAGCAGGCTCGAGCGCGGCACCCGGCAGTCTCTGTACTCGATCTCCGCGTGGCTGAAGTAGTCGTCGCCCGCGTGCCCCATGACCGGCAGATTGCGCACGATCTCGAATCCGGGCGTGTCGGTCGGAACCAGAATCATGCTGGCCCGGCGATGCAGCTCGGCCTCGGGCTCGGTCACCGCCATCACGATGGCGAAGGCCGAGCCCTCGGCCGCGGTGGTGTACCACTTGCGGCCGTTGATCACGTAGTCGTCGCCGTCGCGCGCCGCGGTGGTCGCCATCATCACCGGGTTCGACCCGGGCATGTCGGGCTCCGACATCGAGAA
>JAHEKO010000197.1 GCA_024638355.1 Acidobacteriota bacterium | reverse complement strand
TGATCGGCGCGCTGCGCGGGCTCGGGGCTCGCATCGACTGCCGCGCGGCCGAGGGCTTCCTGCCCCTGACGATCGAGGGCCGCGCGCTGCACGGCGGCACGATCGCGATCGACGCCGGCGAATCGAGCCAGTTTCTGTCGGCCCTGCTGATGGTGGCGACCCGCGTGGCGGAGCCGCTGGAGATCCGCGCGGCCGCGGTCACCTCGGCGCCCTACGTCGACGTCACGCTGCAGGTGCTGGAGCGGTTCGGGGCCCGGATCGAGAGCGCGGGCGCGGGAATCTTCGTCGTCGAGCCCGGTCTCGACCCGCCCGCCCGCTTCGCGGTCGAGGGCGACCTGTCGGCGGCGGCCTACTTCGCGGCGGCGGCCGCCCTCACCCGCGGCAGGGTGGTTCTGCGCGGCGGCCGTGTGGACTCCCGCCAGGGTGACCGCCGCTTCCTCGATCTCCTGCGGCAGATGGGCGCCGCGATAGAGTGGCGCGATCCTGACCGAGTGACCGTCTCCGGCGGCGAGCGCCTCGTCGGCCTCGACGTCGACATGGCCGATCTGCCCGATCAGGTGCCGACGCTGGCGGCGATCGCGCCGTTCGCCGCCGGCACGACCCACATCCGCAACGTGGCCCACTTGCGCATCAAGGAAAGCGATCGGCTCGCCGCCTGCGCGGCGGAGCTCGAGCGCCTGGGCGTCGCCGCCGAGGAGCTGCCCGACGGCTTGACGATTCCGGGGGTCTGGGCGCGCTCCCGGCCGCCGGCGACGCCGGTCAGGGTCGCGACCTACGACGATCACCGCATCGCGATGAGCTTCGCCCTCACCGGCCTGCGCCGGCCCGGAGTCGAGATCGCGGATCCCGGAGTGGTGGCGAAATCGTATCCGGGCTTCTGGGAGGACTTCGAGCGCTGCCTGGGGGAGTAGAGGACACGGCGGCCGCTCGGCTGCGGCATACGGCGCTCGAGGCGGGGCCGGGCGAGCCGCTGGCGGGCCGTTCGCTGAGCGACCGGCAGCGACTCTCGATCCTGCTCCAGGCGTGTTCTCTGCTGGCCCACCTGCGCCTGGCGCGCTGGCGCCCGCTCTCGACCTGGAGCGATGCCCTCGTCGATCCGGGCGGCGTGCTGCGCGGCGTGGTCGCGCGGCCCGGACGGCCCTTGGCGTGGCCGCAGAAGAGCCTGCTCGAGCTCGCCGCCCTGCTCTTCTCCGCCCCCGTAGGAGAGATCGCGGGGCGGGGCGAGGCGCGCCGGGTGGCGCGCGGGCTGGTGGAGAGGTGCCGCCAGCGGCTGGTGCCGCTCGCTCCGGACGACGGAGTCCGGCAGCTCCTCGACTCGGCGGGCTTCCTGTGGGAGGAGCCGTTCGCCGCCGGGCGGGCCGCTCTGGCCGGCGAGTACGTCGTCGCCGGGCGCAGCCGGCTCTGGGTGGCGGGCCCCGGCGCCTTCCGCCGCCGTCTCCTGGCGGGCGTCGCCAGCGCCCGCGGACTGCGCGGCCGGCTCCGCTCGCCCGAGGCCCGTTCCCACTGGCGCCGGCGCCGCGAGGCCTCCTGCGCCCCCCCTGTCGACAGCGCCCGCCGGCTCCTCGCCCGCGGCCGCTTCGAGATGGCGCAGCGGATCGCCGAGTCCGCGCGGGGCGTCGAGGCCGCGGCCCTGGGAATCCGCTGTCGCACCCGGCTCGGTCGCCTGGAAGCCGCTCGCCGCGCGCTCTCCCGACTCGACCCGACCCACCTCGGCGGCGACGAGCTCGCGGAGCTTGCCGAGACCGCGGTCTCGCTGCACGCGAATCAGGGCCGTGCCGAGGCGGCGCGGCCCTGGGTGGAGCGCGCGCTCCGCCGCGCGAGTGGGTCGCTGCACGGCCGGGCGCTGCTGAGCGCCGCCAGCCTGGCGCGCGAGTGCGGCGATCTCGTCGAGATGGACCGCTGCCTGCAGCTGGCGCGCCCGGCCGCCGATGATGCCGGCGCGGCGTGGAGGTGGCGACAGGCGGCCGGACTGGCGGCGCTCGCCCGGCGCGATCCGGCCGCGGCCTGCCGCCATCTCGGCCGCGCGGTGCGCGACTCGCGCCGTCGGATGGATCGCTTCGAGGCGGCGTCGCTGTGGAACGATCTGGCCGTGGCTCGGGCCGATGCCGGCGACCTGGCGGGGGCGGAGCGAGCCCTGCTGCACGCCGTGCGGCTCCACGAGCGACTGGACGGACCGCGGCGCACGACCCTGGCGCTGTGCAATCTCGCGGAGCTGAGGTTGCGCCGCGGCCGCGTGGACGGGGTGCGGGAGATCCTCGACCGCTCGGCCCGCCGCAACCGCGCCGACGGGAACTGGCGCGGTCTGGCCTACGATCGGGAGCTCGTCGCCCGCTACGAGCTCGCCCGCGGCCGCCCGGAGCGGGCTCTGGAGCGCGTCGAGTCGGCCCTCGACGAGCTCGGTCGGCGGCGGCTCCACGAGCGCGAGTCGGCTCTGCACGCCGTCGCCGGGCGGGCGCTGGGCTGGCTCGGTCGAGCGGGCTCCGCGTCGCGCTCGCTCGACCGGATGAGAGGCGGCCCGGCCGGTCTGTTCGAGCCCGAGGAACTGCCCGCCCTCCAGGCGCTGGCGGGTCGGCGCGCAGAGGCGTTGGAGAGCGTGGCGGGTGGTCCGGCGGCCTCTCTCTGGCTCGGTGTCCTCGGCGGCGTCGGGCCCGAGCCCGCCGAATGGGGCCGGCTGGCGGAGCTCGAGCCCTACCGCGCCGCCCGCCTGGTCGCCGATCTCGAGCTGGTCGCGCCGGGCTCGGCTCCCCGCCGCCGCGCCCGGTGGGCGGCGAGGGTCCTCGAGCGCGCCGGCAACCGCTGGCTGGCGCGCCGGCTCGAAGGCTCGCTCTCCGGCGCCTGGAGCGCGGTCGAGAGCTACCTCGCCGTCGAGCGACGGTCGGCGTCCGATCTGCCGGAGCTCTTCCGCCGGGCCGGCTATGCGGGCGCCTTCCTGGGTTGGCGGCGGGCCGCGGCCGAGCACGTGATCGTTCCCGGCGCCGGCGGCGACGAAGAGCGGCGCGCGGCGCTCGCCGGCGGAAGCCTGGTGCTGCGGGCCGATCGGATCGACGGCGTCCTGCGCGCGCTCTTCGCGCTCGCCCTGCGCGACTGGCGTCCGCCGCCGCTCGTGTCGGCAGCTCGCGCGGAGGGCGTGATCGGCAGCTGCCCGGCGCTGCTGTCCGCGCTCGACCGCGCGCGGCGGCTGGCGGCGCGCGAGGTGCCGATTCTGATCCTGGGCGAGACCGGCACCGGCAAGGAGCTGGTGGCCCGGCACGTCCACCGCTCGAGCTCCCGCCAGGGCGGTTCCCTGCTGAGCCTCAATTCGGCCACTCTCTCGGAGAGCCTGGTCCTCTCGGACCTCTTCGGTCACGCCCGCGGCGCCTTCACCGGGGCCGATCGCGATCGAGCCGGCATCTTCGAGGCGGCCCGCGACGGCACGGTCTTCCTCGACGAGCTCGGCGACTTGCCGCTTCAGGCGCAGGGAATGCTCTTGCGCGTGCTGCAGGAGGGCGAGGTCCGTCGCCTGGGCGAGAGCCGGGTGCGGCGGGTCGACGTCCGCGTCATCGGCGCCACGCACCGGCCGCTCGAGCGGCTGACCGCCGACGGGCGGTTCCGGCAGGATCTGTTCTATCGATTGGCGGTGGGCCGCATCGAGCTGCCGCCGCTTCGCGAGCGTGGCGGCGACCTCGAGCTGTTGACCGATCATTTTCTCCGGCGCTTCAGTTCCGATCGCCGGGTCGGCTTGACCGACCGGGCGCGCGACCGGCTCGCGGCGCACGACTGGCCCGGCAACGTGCGCGAGCTGGCCAACTGCCTCGCCGTGGCCGTCGCCCTCGCCGAGGACGGCGTCGTCTCGGTTCGCCATCTCGGACTCCCGGAGTCCGAAGCCGCGAACCGGGGCGGCTATCATCAGCGGGTGCTCGACTTCCGGCGGCGATTGGTGGCGGACGCGCTGGACGCCGCCGATGGCAATCGGGCGGCGGCCGCACGCCGCCTCGGCATGAGCCGGCAGGCGCTGTCGTATCTGGTTCGGGCACTCCGACTCGAATGACCGCCTACCTTCTCCGCCGTCTGGGCCAGGCCGTTCCGATCGCGCTGCTGGTCTCTACCCTGGTCTTTTCGCTGATTCATCTCATCCCGGGCGATCCGGTGGAGATGATGCTGGGCGAAGGCGCCCAGCGCAGCGACGTCGAAGCCCTGCGTCACGAGCTCGGACTCGACCGCCCCCTCGGGACGCAGTACCTCTCCTACATGGGCGGGCTGCTGCGCGGCGATCTGGGGCGCTCGCTCCACTTCGCGGAGCCGGTCTCGGACATTCTGCTGCGCCGCTATCCGTCGACCATTCTGCTGGCGGTCGCCAGCATGCTGGTGGCCTTGGCGGTGGCGTTGCCGTTGGGGATCCTGGCCGCCTACTACCGCAACAGCTTCGCCGACCACTTCTCACGCTTCTTCGCGTTGCTCGGCGTCTCGCTACCGAACTTCTGGCTCGGCCCGATGCTGATCCTGCTCTTCGCCATCCAGTTCGACCTCTTCCCGGTGTCGGGCCGCTCGGGCGCCGCCAGCCTGGTGCTGCCCGCGATCACCCTCGGCACCGCGCTGGCGGGTCTCCTGACGCGGATGGTTCGCAGCTCACTGGCCGAAGAGCTGCATCGTCCCTACCTGGTGACCGCCGAGGCCAAGGGGCTGACTCGAGTGGGGGTCGTCCTGAGGCACGCTCTGCGCAACGCGTCGATTCCGGTCACGACGGTCGTCGGCCTGCAGTTCGGTGCGCTGCTGACCGGCGCGATCATCACCGAGACGATCTTCTCGTGGCCGGGGGTGGGCCGGATGGTCATCCAGGCGATCCAGCTGCGCGACTATCCGCTGGTGCAAGGCGGCGTGCTGGCGATCGCTCTGACCTACGTCGTCCTCAACCTGCTGACCGACCTCTTCTACGCCCTGCTCGACCCGAGGATCCGCGTTTCATGACCCCGCGCCTACGGCGTGCCGCCGGCGAAGCAGGGAGCGAGCAGCGCCGCGACGCGCTCGAGACCGAGGCGATCGCCGTCGTCGAAAGCGGCCTCACGGTGGGAGTCGACGTCGAGCACCGCCACCAGATCGCCGTCGGGATCGAAGACCGGCACCACCACCTCCGCGCGCGCGCGCGGGTCGCAGGCGATGTGCCCGTCGAAGGCGTGCACGTCGCGCACGACGAGGGGCTCGCGGCTGGCGGCGACCGTACCGCAGACGCCGCTGCCGAACGGGATCTCCAGGCAGCCGGGCGGGCCCTGGTAGGGGCCGATCCGCAGCAGCTCCGGCGCGACCACGCGGTAGAAGCCGGTCCAGCTCGACTGGGGCAGGCGCTGGTGCAGCACCGAAGCGCAGCTGGCCATGGCGGCGATCGGATCGGTCGAACCGTCGAGCAGGGCCGCGATCTCGCGCTCGGCTTCACGGTAGGCCTCGGCGGTGGTCATCGGGAGCCGATACTACAACCCGGAACGGTCGCGCGGGGCACGGTATGAGAGCGCGCGCCCCGGTCGTCGCCGGCGCTGCGCTGGTAGCGCTGTTCGCGGTCGCTGCGCTGCTGGCACCGCTGCTCGCGCCGCACGACCCCGCTCGACAGAACCTCGACCGCCGGTTGGAGTCGCCATCGCTCGAGCATCCCCTCGGCCTCGACGAGCTCGGCCGAGACATTCTTTCGCGCCTGATGTTCGGCGCCCGCGTGTCGCTCGGAGTCGGACTCGCGGTCGTCCTTCTCTCCGGGGCGGTCGGCAGCCTCATTGGCGCCGCCTCCGGTTTCTTCGGCGGTCGCGTCGACGCCCTGTTGATGCGGGTAAGCGACGTCTTCCTGGCCTTCCCGGGCATCCTGCTCGCGATCGCCCTGGTGGCGGTGCTCGGCCCGGCCCTGCGCCACGTGATCCTGGCGCTGGTGGTCATCGGCTGGGTGGGGTACGCGCGTCTGGTCCGCGGCCAGGTGCTGCAGATCCGCGAGATGGAGTTCGTCGCCGCGGCTCACGCCACCGGTCTGCGCCGCCGCCGCGTACTGTCGCGACACATCCTGCCGAATGTTCTGCCGACGTTGACGGTGCAGCTCAGCCTGGGTATGGCGGGTGCGATCCTGGCCGAGGCGAGCCTTTCGTTTCTCGGCCTCGGCATCCAGCCGCCGACGCCGTCCTGGGGAGCGATGATCAACGCCGGGCGCAGCCATCTGCTCGATGCTCCGCATCTCGGCCTCTTCCCGGGTCTCGCCATCTTGCTCACCGTGATGGGCCTCAATTTCCTGGGCGACGCGCTGGTCGACTATCTCGATCCCCGCGAGCGTCGCCTGCAAGTCGACAAGTCGGTTTGAGAAAAACGCAATATAACGATTCTCCTGTCGGGTTGTCCTTGACAGGAGCAATATTCAATGAATACTTGAGCTTGTTCCGAGCCAAACCCTTTAACCAAGAGCTAGGGAGGTAAAGGTGGCAAAGCAGGAAAAGCTGTACACCTTGACCGAGGTGTCGAAGCGCGCGGGAGTGTCGATGCCGACACTGCAGCGCTACAAGAAGCTGTTCAAGGATCGCATCCCTTCGGTGGGCGAAGGGCGTAAGCAGCGCTATCCGCGAGCGGCGATCGCCGCGGTCAAGAAGATCAAGGCGGAGAATCTGAAGAAGAGCGGGCGCCCGCGCAAGGTGGCGGCCAAGAAGAAGAAGAAGGCGAAGGCGACCAAGCGCGGCGCAGTCGCGCGTGGGCTCTTGACCCTGTCGGAGATCGGCCGCAGAACCGGGATTTCGTATCCGACGCTGGTGCGCTACGTGAAGCTCTTCGGCGATCGCATTCCGCACGTCGGCGAGGGGCGCAAGCGCCGCTTCCCGGCCAAGGCGGTGGCGGTGTTCGCCGATCTGCGCAAGAAGAGCCCGCGCGGACGCCCCAAGGCCTCGCGCCCGGTGCGGCGCAAGCGGGCGGCGCGGGTCGGCAGCGCCAGCGATCCCGCGCTGGCCAAGAGAATCCGCGAGCTGGAGAAGGCGCAGAAGGAGGTCGGGCGCCAGCTCGACGCGGTGATCAAGCTGCTCAAGCGGCCGGTGCAGGTAA
>JAHEKO010000196.1 GCA_024638355.1 Acidobacteriota bacterium | reverse complement strand
TCAGCGCGTCCATCGCCGCGCGGATGGTTCGTCCGGTGTAGAGCACGTCGTCGCACAGCACCAGGGCCCGGTCGGCCAGGGTGGTCGGGAAGTGGGTCTCCTTGACCACCGGCTGCGGCGCTATGGTCGAAAGATCGTCGCGATAGAGCGTGATGTCGAGCACGCCCACCGGCACCTCGACCTTCTCCATCTTGAGGATCTGGGCCGCCAGCCTCTCGGCCAGCGGCACGCCGCGAGTGCGGATTCCCACCAGCATGAGGTCGCTCGCATCCCGCTCCATTTCGACCAGCTCTCCGGCCATTCGCCGAATCACGCGCGTGATCTGCTTGGCGTCGAGAATCCTTCGCAAGGCACACCTCTCCGGGACCCGGTCATGCTAGTTTGGCGACCGCCGCCTGTCAACGCCGCGACCCCCATATCTCGCGGTGGTCGGACGGCCGCACCCCAAGTCTTGTGGTTCCAGGGTATTCCTGCTACTCTCGCGCCGGTTTTCGCCGTAACTATCGATATCCATGCTAAAACTCGAGCGTCTAGAGCTCTCCGGCTTCAAATCGTTCGTCGACCCGGTGGGGCTCGACTTTGCCGGCAGAATGACCGCCATCGTCGGGCCCAACGGCTGCGGCAAGAGCAACCTCGCCGACGCGGTCGTCTGGGTGCTGGGCGAGCGGAGCGCCAAGACCCTGCGCGGCGACAAGATGGAGGACGTCATCTTCGGCGGCTCCGCCAATCGCAAGAAGCTCGGCATGGCCGAGGTCCAGCTCACCTTCTCCGCCGACGGGGAGAGCGGCGTCACCGATGACCAGCGCCTGACCATCGGCCGCCGGCTCTTCCGCGACGGCCAGAGCCAGTACCTCATCAACGGCAAGCGCTCCCGCCTCAAGGAGATCCGCGACACGCTGATGGACACCGGCCTGGGCATTCGCGCCTACTCGGTGATCGAGCAGGGCAAGATCGGCCTCATCCTCTCGGGCAAGCCCCAGGAGCGCCGCCGCCTGCTCGAGGAGGCCGCCGGCATCACCCGCTACAAGGAGCGTCGCCGCATCGCCGAGATCAAGCTCGAGGAGTCGCGCGCCAACCTCTCGCGGCTCGACGACATCGTCTCCGAGGTCGAGCGCTCGCTGCGCTCGCTCAAGCGCCAGGCCGGAGCCGCCCGCCGGCTCGAGGCGCGCCGCGAAGAGCACCAGGGCCTGCTCCGTCAGGTGCTCACCGGACGCTGGATCGACCTGTCCGCCCGGCAGGCGGCGGCCCGCACCGCGATCGAGACCGAGGTCTCCCGCGAGAGCGAGCTGGCCGCCACCCTGCACCGCGAGGAGGCCGAGCTCGCCGCCGGCCGCGAGGAGCTCGAGGAGCTGTCGCGGGCGCTGGCCGAGCGCCATCGCCGCGACTCGGAGGTCGCCGCGACCATCGAGGGCAAGCAGGAGTTCCTGAAGGGCGCGCGGCAGCGCCTCGAGGAGCTGGCCGAGCGCGTCGCGGCCGGCGAAGCCCGGAAGGAAGAGCGCGAGAAGCTCACCCTCGATCTCGGCCGGCGGCGAGGCGACATCGAATCCGAGATCACCGAGCTGACCGAGGAGCGCGACGGCGCCGCGACCGTCGTCGACGAGGACGACCGCAAGATCGATTCGGTGCGTCAAGCGGTGGCCGAATCGGAAGAGGAGCTCGAGAGCCTGCGCGCCCGGCTGCTGACCTCGCTGGGCGAGGTGACCCACACCCGCAACCGGCTCCACCGCGAGCAGCTCGAGCTCGAAAAGGGCGAGCTGCGCCAGGGGCATCTCCAGGTCGAGCTGACCCGCAAGCTCGCCGACCTCGAGGCTGCCCGCGGCGAATCGCGCGAGGTCGCGACACGGCTCGCCGAGCTCCGCGACCGGGAGCGCGACCTGCTCGAGCGCACTGCGGAGATCGAGCGCCGCCGGCAGGGCGCCATGGCCCGCGAGAGCGGCGTCTCCGGTCGCGTGAAAAAGCTCGACTCCCGGGTGGCCGAGCTCGAGCGGCGCCTCGAGCTTCTCGAGGAGCTGGGCCGGATCCACCGCGAACGCCGTCGCGAGGTGAGCGAAGCGCTGGGCGAGACCGGCCTCGAGTCGCCGAGCTTCCTGGGCGAGCGCCTCGCCGTGCCGGCCGGTTGGGAGCAGAGCCTCGACCTCTACCTCGGCGAGCTCGCCGACGCGGTGATCCTGCCCGCGGGCGAGAGCGCCGTCGGCATCGCCGGCCGGCTCGCCGAGCAGCGCGGGACCTTCCGCCTGCTGGCGCCCGCCTCCGATGCGGAACCCGCGAGGCCGATCGCCGATCCGGCGATCCGCGGCCCGCTCGGCCACGCCGTCGGGCTCCCCGACGAACTCGCCCGCGCCCTGCCGCCCGCCTACCTGGTCGAGAGCGCGGCCGACGCCGAGCGCCTGGCCGCCTCCTACCCCGGCGTCGCCTTCATCTCGCGCGACCGGATCTGGGCCGAGTCGGGGCTGCTGCACGTTCAGGGGAGCGCCGCGAGCCCGGGCCGCCTGGCACGCGAGCAGGAGCTGACCCGGATTCGCGGCCAGATCCCCCCGCTCGAGCGCGAGCTGGAGGACGCCCGCGCGCTCCAGACCGAGATCGCCGAAGATCTCGAGGCCCTCGGCAAAGAGCTCGACGGCGCCTCGGGAGAGCTCGCCGAGCTGCGCCAGGAGCTGGCGGTGGCCGCGGCCCGCAGCGAAGACGCCCAGACCCGGGAGCGGCGCCTCGGGGTCGAGAACGAGACCCTCGACAACGAGCGCGCCGACGTCAACAGCGAGCTCGGCCTGATCGCCGGCCGCGCCGAGCGCCTGGGCGAGGAGCTCGAGCGCGCGGAGTCGGCCCACGCCGAGCTCGAGACCTCGTTCGACGCCGCCCAGCGCCGCGTCGACGAGGCGCGGGAGGCGCGGGAATCGGCGCGGACCTCCGGCGCCGGCCGCCGCGGGCGCCTGGAGCTGATCGAGTCGCGGCTGGACTCACGCCGGCAGGAGCTGGCCCGCCTCGAGGCCCGCGTGGCCGATGCCGAGCGCGAGGCCTCTGAGTGGCGGCAGGAGGCCGAGCGGCTCGCCCGGCGGCAGACCGAGATCGGCGACTCGATGACCGGCGCCGAGAGCGAGCTCCAGAAGGCGCTGGAGACGCGTCGGACCCTGCTCGAGGCGATCGTCGGCGAGCAGCAGGCGGTCGACGAGAAGCGCGCGGCGCTCAAGAGCCTGGAGGAGCGGCTCGAGGCCGCCCGCTCGGCGCGTGACGACCTCCGCGACCGCATCTCGGAGCTGCGGGTCGGCCAGGCCACGATCGATCAGGACGTCGGCCACCTGGCCGAGTCGTTCCAGCAGGAGTTCGAGGAGTCGCTGCCCGAGAGCCCCGAGCCGCTCGAGCGGCCGCTGGCGGAGCTCGAGACCGATCTCGAGCGCTGCCGCGCCACCCTCGAGCGGATCGGCCCGGTCAACCTGCTCGCCGCCCAGGAGTACGACGAGCAGGCCGAGCGCTACGAGTTCCTGACCACGCAGCGCAAGGACGTCGCCGACTCGGTGGCCAGCCTGCAGAGGACCATCCGCGAGATCAACGAGACCTCGAGCGAGCGCTTCCTCAAGGCCTTCATCGAGGTCAACGAGTACTTCGGCAAGACCTTCACCGAGCTCTTCCGCGGCGGCGGCGCCGAGATGCGACTGATGGACGAGGACGACCCGCTCGAGAGCGGCCTCGAGATCGTGGCGCGGCCGCCGGGCAAGCGGCTGCAGAACATCATGCTCATGTCCGGCGGCGAGAAGGCGCTCACCGCCATCGCCCTGCTCTTCGCGCTCTTCCACACCAAGCCCTCGCCCTTCTGCATCCTCGACGAGGTCGACGCCCCGCTCGACGACCTCAACACCCAGCGCTTCGTCGAGCTGCTCAAGCGGCGCTCGCTCCACACGCAGTTCATCGTGGTGACCCACAACAAGATCACCATGGAAGCCGCCTCGATCCTCTACGGCGTCACCATGCAGGAGCGCGGCGTGTCGAACCTGGTCTCGGTCGAGCTCGACGACCTGGCCCAGGACGAAGAGCAAGCGGCTACTGCATGAAAGGGGAGGGCTCTCCCCTTTCTCCGATCACCGGAAGCATCTAGCGGAGAGCCTCGCACAAGGCGGCCGCTGCACCCCCGCCCGTCCCCCAAAGTCCACAGAGTCCCGCCGGAATCCGACGGAGGGGTAGTCAGGGGAGGGCCCTCCCCTTACTCAGATGACTCCGAAACCAGCTTCAGGAAGAACGCATACGTCATCGCCGTCAGCTTGTGGCGGCGATACCGCCCCGACGCGCCGCCGTGTCCCGCGTCCATGTTGGTGTGGAGCAGCAGCAGGTTGTCGTCGGTCTTGAGAGCCCTGAGCTTGGCGACGTACTTGGCCGGCTCCCAGTACTGGACCTGGGAATCGGCCAGCCCCGTCGTCGCCAGGATGTTCGGATAGTCCTTGGCCTCGAGCCGGTCGTAGGGCGAGTACGACAGCATGTACTCGTAGTAGTCCTTCTCGTTGGGGTTGCCCCACTCGTCGTACTCGCTGGTGGTGAGCGGAATCGAGTCGTCGAGCATGGTGGTCACCACGTCGACGAACGGCACGTGGGTCGCGATGCCGCGGAAGAGCTCGGGCGCCATGTTGGTCACCGCGCCCATCAGCAGGCCGCCGGCGCTGCCGCCCTCGGCGAACAGGCGGTCGGCGCTGGTGTACTTCTGATCGATCAGGTAGCGAGCCGAGTCGACGAAGTCGGTGAAGGTGTTCTTCTTCTTGAAGAGCTTGCCATCCTCGTACCACTCCCGTCCGTTGATCTGGCTGCCGCGGATGTGGGCGATGGCGAAGGCGAAACCGCGATCGAGCAGGCTGAGCCGGTAGGAGCGAAAGCCCGGATCGACGGTCGCGCCGTACGAGCCGTAGCCGTACAGCAGGAGCGGACCGCTACCGTCCTTCTCGAAGCCGCTGCGGTAGACCAGCGAGATCGGGATCGGCGTGCCGTCGGCGGCGGGCGCCATGAGCCGCTCGGTGGTGTAGTTGCTCTTGTCGAAATCGCCGAGCACCTCCTCTTCCTTGAGGAGCGTCTTCTCGCGCGTCGCCATGTCGTAGTCGAAGACCGAGTTGGGCGTCGTGAGCGAGGTGTAGTGGTACCGGAGCATGCCGCTCTCGACGTCGACGTTGTCGCGGAAGTAGGCGTCGTAGGCGGGCTCGCCGAAGTCGAGATAGTGCGCCTCGGCGGTATCCCAGGGGCGGATCTGCACGTGAACCAGGGCGTCGCGACGCTCGAGCACCGCGAGGTAGTCGTCGAACAGCTCGTACTCCACCAGCAGCGTGTCTTCGCGGTGCGGGATCACCTCCTCCCAGGCGCTCTTGTCGCCCGAGCCGGTCGGCGCGCGCATCAGCCGGAAGTTCTTGGCCTCCCAGTTCGTGCGCACGTAGAAGTGATCGCCGAGGTGGTCGACGTTGTACTCGAGATCCGCCTCGCGCGGGTGGAGCACCCGGAACTCGCCGGTCGGATCGTCGGCCTCGAGCACCCGGTACTCCGACGACAGCGTCTGCTCGCAGCCGATGATCACGTAGCGCTCCGACTTGCTGTTGTAGACGAAGCAGTTGTACTCCTCGTCGGGCTCCTCGTAGACCAGCACGTCGTCGCTCGGATCGGTGCCGAGAACGTGCCGATAGATCTGGTACCAGCGCAGCGTCTCGGGATGCTGGCGGGTGTAGAAGTAGGTCTTGTTGTCGTTCGCCCAGGCGCCATTCGGCGTCACGTCCGCGATCGCGTCGGTGTAGTCCTCGCCGGTCGCAAGGTTGCGGAACTTCCGGGTGTACTTGCGGCGGCCGACCGTGTCGACCGCATAGGCCACCACGTCGCTTGCCGGTGTCACCCGCACGCCGCCGAGCTGGAAGAACTCCTCGCCTTCCGCCATCACGTTGCCGTCGAGCATGCTCTGCTCCTCGGCCTCGAGCGCGCCCTTCTTGCGCGCCCAGATCCGGTACTCGCCACCCTCCGGGTAGCGCCAGTAGTAGTGGTAACCGTTCTTCTCGTACGGCACCGACGCGTCGTCCGGCTTGATCCGCGCGACGATCTCGTCGAAGAGCTCCTGCTGCAGCGCCTCGGTGTCCGCCATCGCCGCCTCGAGATAGGCGTTCTCGGCCTCTAGGTATCCGATCACCTCGGGGTTCTCGCGCTCGCGCAGCCAGTAGTAGTCGTCCACGCGCACGTCGCCGTGAATCTCGAGCTCCTTCGGCTTCTTCTCCGCCACCGGCGGCTCGGGCAGCATGGCCATCCTGCTCTCCTCCTGCGTTGCACAACCGGCCAGACTGATCGAAACGGCCAGGGCCGCAATGGAAAGACGCATAGGTTCCTCCGTTCGTGAAGTGCCGACCCCGGGCGGGGCCGGAGGCTCATTGTGAACTACGAGGCGCGGCGGGCACAAGGCGGGCGGGGCGAGTGGCAGTGGCGCCCCTAGCCGGCTCGAAATCAGCCTGAAGTGGCCGGCAGAGAAGACGTCTCGAAGTCGAGCTTCGATGCAACCGTTCGCTGCATCCCGTCCAAGCTGAGGAAATCGAGAGCTGCCCCGGCCGACTCGCGCGCGAAAAGAGCGCAGGCCACGTGCCACAGATCGCCACCCCGAAGGCGTCCTGCTTCGAGGGCAGTCTCGATCTCCGGGCTCAGAGGACGTGGCGGCAGCACCCACTCGATCTCGCCGATGTAATCGACCGCGGACGCCGGATCGAGCCCATCCCGACGCAAGGCCGAGAGCACCTCCGCTTCGAGGAGACCGCTCGAGAACAGCACTTCGTAGCCGTCCAGCGTCCGAGAAATCTCCCCATGTCCGGGCTCGCCCAGGGCGACCGCCACCAGGCACGACGAGTCGACATACCCGAGGCTCAATCGCGCTCCTCGAGGAATCGTTTCAGCGCACCCGGTTTGTAGGCGAGCGGCTTCCAATCGCACTTCTTCTCTGCCGGCCCACTCAGGATCCCCTGCCTGCGCAGCTCGTCGATCCGTTCCTCGACCGTCGGCTCTTTCTTCTTCAACGGCTTCAGCTCGGCCACCTCGACACCTCTGTACGTGATGACG